>JANNFQ010000249.1:0-1817 GCA_031380045.1 Acidimicrobiaceae bacterium | reverse complement strand
ATCATCGTGACCTCCCCGTGGTTCCGGCGGCGACGGGATATGCTGGCAAGATCTTTTGCGACCCACAGCGGGCCATTCAAACGCTCGGTATCTTACCATATTCGGTATGGAGGCGTCAATGCGATAGCAGAGGAAACACTCCCTCACGAATATCGTGTCAGGGAGTGCTTGATGAGGATGTGCGCGGGTGCATGAGGCCGACAGCGACCACCGGGACGCCTACGACCTCGAGCAGTGGACCCGCGAGGTCATGGCGGTCGCGGCCGACGGAGGCATCGCCGGGCCGCCCGTGGTCGTCGGGCACAGCATGGGCGGCTTCGTCACCATCGCCACGGCCGCGCGGCACGCCGACTCGCTCGCCGGCGTGATCATCTGTGATTCGCCTGTCACCACACCCGACCCCGAGGTGCAGTCGTTCCATTCGCACGACAGCTTCGGTCGACCGCGTGTCTACGCCACCATCGACGAAGCGCTCGGCCGCTTTCGCACGGTGCCCACCCAACCGAACAACCTCGACTTCGTCATCGATCACGTGGCGCGACGTTCGATGCGGCCCAGCAACGCCGATGACGGGGACGCCGGATGGGTGTGGAAGTTCGACCGGATGATCTTCCAATCGTTCGGTGGGGGCATGCGCGGCATCGCCAAGCCATATCTGGCCCAGGTGCGATGCCGCTTTGCGCTGCTGCGCTCGCAGTACGGCTTGGTCACGCGCGACATCGGCACCGAGATGTATGAAGCCCTCGGACGCGTGGCGCCGGTGATCGAACTGCCCAACACCGGTCACCATCCGATGTTGGATCAGCCGCTGGTCCTGCTGACGGCAATTCGTGCGTTGCTGGCCGACTGGGATCACAGCGAGCCGCACCGACCCCCGGCTTGATCGTTCATCGGTGATCTGTTCGGCTTATCCTCGGCACGATGAGCGCACGGGCCAGCGTGGACGTCAGGCGACTCAGGTGCCGGGCGGTGGTCCGGGCACCCGACGAGGAACATCGGGCGTCCACTCCGCTGGAGCTGTTCTTCGACCTGACCTTCGTCGTCGCAGTCGGACGTGCCGCTGCGGCGCTGGATCACGAGTTGTTGGCAGGTCATGTGCGCGACGGCCTGACCGGTTTCGTCCTGTTGTTCTTCGCAGTCTGGTGGGCGTGGATGAACTTCACGTGGTTCGCGTCGGCGCACGATTCCGACGATGTGCCGCACAGGTTGTTGACCCTGGTGCAGATGGCCGGGGTGCTGGTGCTGTCAGCCGTACGTCGGTACGGGATCGTCGAGTCTCTCCGAAGTTGAGCGGGGCCGCGCTGCTGGTGATCGTCGGCCTGGTTCTGCCTGTCGCTGTCACGGTGCTCGCATGCGCAGCCGTGTTGGCGCTGCTTGCCACCGGGATGGTGCTGGACGGTCCATCGTCGCATGATCGACGCCCGAATGCCGTGAACGCTTGACCTAGCCTGGGCACCGTGCCCTTCCGTCGAACTGTCACTGTCGCGCTCGCCGCCGCGCTGGCGTTGGGGTTCAGCGCATGCGATGACAATTCGCACGAGCCATCGATGGTGGAGCCAGACGAGGTCTACGTGGCGGTCATCCGGTGGCAACTTGCCCGACAGGAGCCGTCGTCGCTGGGTCGCGATCCGTCCGTTTCGGTCGCCGGCGAGCTGCCCGTGTTGTACATCGCGGCAGCCGACGGCACCGCCATCGATGCGAAAGTGCAGGCGCGGGTGGCCGCGGCAACCACCGACGAGGCGAAGGTGCGCTTTGCCGACTCACGTGACGAGGCTCTGGATCTGGATCTCGAAACCGAGCCGGTGCGCGACGTGGGC
>JANNFQ010000232.1:0-4890 GCA_031380045.1 Acidimicrobiaceae bacterium | reverse complement strand
CAACTTCTTGCGATCAATCGAGATGTTGGCCTGAGCATGGATGGCCTGGGCGATGTCGCCTGTGGTGACCGAGCCGAACAACTTGCCCTCGGTGCCGGCCTTGGCGGTGATGACGATGGTCTTGGCAACCAACGCCGACGCCACGGTCTGTGCCGACTCGCGATCGGCAGCGTCACGTAGATCGCGAGAACGCCGCATGGCCTTGGCCTGGTTGGCCGCACCGTCGCTGGCGGGCATGGCAAGATGCTTGGGCAGCAGATAGTTGCGAGCGTGGCCGTCGGCCACCTCGACGACATCGCCACGCTTGCCGACGCCGGTCAGATCTGAGCGGAGGATGATCTTCATGATCAGGCCTCGACTTCCACGCCGGCGACATCGGTGGCGGCATCAGTTGCCGTGGCCGTGGTGGCCTCGACCTCGGCCGGAGCGGCGGCCGCGGCCTCGTCACGACGAGGACGACGCTCTTCGCCGTCACGCGGCGGGCGGCCGGCGCGGGTCTGCGAGACACGCTTGGTGTAGGGGATGAGGGCCATCTCGCGGGCATTCTTGATGGCATTGGCGATATCGCGCTGCTGCTGCACGTCGTTGCCGGTGACCCGACGGTTACGGATCTTCGAGCGATCGCTGACGAAGCGCTGCAACAGGTTGACGTCTTTGTAGTCGACGAACTCGACCTTGTCGGTGACGAGGACGCTGGTCTTCTTCTTGAACTTCTTGGGATTGGCCTCGCGGGGTGCCCGGGCCTTGTTCTTCTTGCTGGTCATTGGTCTCTCAGTTCAGACGATGGTGTCGATGGACGATCAGAACGGCTCTTCGTCGCCGTAAATGGGGTCGGCGGGACGTCCGCCACCACCGGACGGGCGCTGTGCGCCGCCGGTGTTGGACTGGCTGCCACCCTCGGCGTTGGAGCGCTGCGTGCGCTCGATCTCGGCGCGGGCCCAACGCAGGCTGGGACCGATCTCGTCGGCGACGATCTCGACGACGTTGCGCTTCTCGCCCTGCTGGGTCTCGTACTCACGCTGCTCGAGGCGTCCGGTGACGATGACACGAGTGCCCTTGGTCAGCGATGCAGCCGCATTCTCGCCCAGCGTGTCCCATGCAGAGATGTTGAAGAACGACACCTTCTCTTGCCATTCGCCGTTCTGTTGATATCGACGGTTCACGGCCAGCCCGAAGCTGGCGATGCCCTTGCCGCCGGTGGTGAAACGCAGTTCTGGGTCGCGGGTCAGATTTCCTACGACGGTGACAGTGTTGTCGGCCATGGTGGGCCCCCTTCGTGAGTGCGGCCGATCAGGCCGCTGACTCCGTCAAGCCGCGGCGTGCCGCTTCGGCATCGGGCAGACGGACGAGCTTGTGGCGGACGATGTCGTCTGCGATGCGGAACGAGCGCTCGAGCTCGTTGAGGGCGCCACCCGTTGCCAACAGGTTGAACACGACGTAGTAGCCGAATTGCTTCTTGTTGATCGGGTAGGCGTACTGGCGTCGACCCCACCAGTCGGGACGGCCATGGACCGTGCCACCGGCGGCGGTGATCGAGTTGGTGATCGACGTGACCCAGGCCCGAGCGGGCGTGTCGTCGAGGTCACCATCGATGATGACCATGAGTTCGTAGGCACGCAACATGCGTGTGAAACCTCCCTTCGGACCCGATGCTGTTCCTGCAGCCCGGGGCCCCAGTACAGGGGCAGGGTGAATATGACCTGGCGAGCGTAGCGGCAGTTCGACGACATATCACCGTTGTACCAAGGGGGTGTCATACGGTTCGCGGGCCAGACGGTACGTTCGGCGCATGGACCTGCAGCAGTTCCTGCTCGACGCCCACGCCGACCTGCGCGCCCGCTTGTTCGGCTCGGTGGTCGATCATGTGCCGGCTGATCGCTGGCATCAGCAGGCCGATGGTGGCGGATCCAGCCTGACGTGGCTGTTGTTGCACACCGCCCGGCACCACGATCTGGCCCTGACGACCGCGATCCGCAACAAGCCGCCGCTGTTCATCGCCCACCGAGATGCATTGGGGCTGGCCGCCGCCGATGCGGCCGCGGGGTTGCCCGAGCGGGAGGACCCGGCCGTTTCGGCCGCCGTCGCTGCCGACCCACTGCTGGACTACGTGAACGATGTGTTCAACAGCAGCCGTCGGTGGCTGCAGCGGTTGTCGGCGATGGCGATGGTCACGGTGCCTGACAGCGGCAACCGGCTGACCCGGCTGGCGTTGCTCGACCCGGCCGACGTGCCGTGGCTGTACTCGATGTGGAACGGCCGTGCCGTCGAATGGTTCGTGCAGTGGCCGGTGCTGGGCCACGGCCAATCGCACGTGGGCGAGGCCATCTCCGTGCGCAACCGCCTGGGCCTCAGCCCGTTCTGAGTCGACCCCACGTTTGACACAAACAATCGGAGTTACCGGCGCTGGTCAGAGCGTTGCATCTTTGACACAAACTCGGGGTTCTCGGGCCGGCAGCGGGGTCAGCCGGTGCGGGATCGGCGGCGGGCGCCCACGGGCAGCACCCGCAGCAGGTGATGCCAGCGACACTGGACGCACGCCTCGACCACATAGGCGGTCAGTTCGTCGCCGCGCTGGTTGATGGCGTTCATCTCCTTGGCCGTCGACACGCACCGTCCGTGCGCTGGCAGACGTGGCCCGAACACGTACGTCACCAAACGCAATGGGGCCGCCTGACAGATGGGGCACAGGGCCCTGCTTTCGGACCCCACGTTGCGGGCGGCACGGATGAGCTCGGGGTGCGCGTCGCACACCTGATCCTGACGCAGGCGGCCACGACGGAACTCGTTGATGAGGTGCCGGCGAGCCAAACGATGGTCGACCACACCCCCACTGGCGCCGCGCAGGGCACCGGCGGAGAATCCGGGGCCCTGGCCGTTCGACGACATGGTCGTGAAGGCTATCGACCCTGCTGGGTGTCGACGGGTGCACTGCTGCGCACGCGGTGAATCACACCGTCGGTGTCGACACGGATGCGCGTCCGGAACGCGTGGATCGGTCACACTCTGAGCATGAACAGCGTGTGGTTCGGACGAGGAGTCGCCGACGACGGTGAGTATCGGCTGTGCGGCGATGTGAACGGCAAGCGAGTCGTCGAGCTCGGCCTGGCCACCCCTCCATCGGTTCCGCCCAACTCGGTCACCATGGCGCGCCGTGGCGCCAAGGCCATCGCCATCGATCCCAGGAACGAGCGGATCACGTCGCTGCGCCAGCGCGCCGAGGAAGCCGAGGTGCACGTGGAATGCCACGTGTCGGAGTTGGCCGATCTGGGCATCGTGACCAGTGGTTCGATTGACCTGGTCGTCGCTGCTCAGTCGCTGGACGATGTCGATGATCTGCCGCGCCTGCTGCGCCAGGTGCACCGCGTGTTGCGGCCCGAGTCGCCGTTCGTCGTGTCGCTGACCCACCCGTTGGCGGCGATGTTCGACGGCTCCGAGCCGGCACCTCCTGTGCGCCGCTACGGCACCACGGCTCGCTCGATCGGCGAACTGTTCATGTCGTTCGAGCGCAGCAACTTCCGCATCGATGTGCTGCACGAACTGCTGCCACTCAGCAGTCGCGACGCCGTCGGCCCCACAGTGCTGTTGCTGCGCGCGCGCAAGCAAGGCGTGTGAGCTTGTGGTCGGGACTGGGCTCCGCTTCGCTTCGCCTGCTCACTCCATTCGCGAACCCATGGTTGGTTTGCTCGCTGTCGCTCGGGATCTCGCCGTCAGGCGGTGCCGGGCGTTTCGTGAGCGAAGATGTTGCGCTCGGCTTCGATGATCTCGGCGGGTCGGGGGCGACCGAACAGGTAGCCCTGGGCTCGGTCGCAGTTCAGCTCGCGTAGGCGCGACAGCTGCAGCGGTGTCTCGACACCTTCGGCCACCACCATCAGGCCCAGCGAATGGCCCAGGTTGACGACGGCCTCGACGATGGTGCTGTCTTCGTTGTCGATGCCCAGGCCGTTCACGAACGAGCGGTCGATCTTGATCGCCTCGACCGGGAACCGCTTCAAGTACGTCAACGACGAGTAGCCCGTGCCGAAGTCGTCGACCGACAGGTGCAAGCCGATGCCGCGCAGCTCGCGCAGCGCGACCGACGCCGCCTTCACGTCGGTCATCAACGCAGTCTCGGTGATCTCGAGCCACAGCGACGATGCCGGCACACCCGCCTCGGCCAGTGCGTCGGCAACCACTTCGTGGAATCCGGTGCCCAACAGCTGGCGGCTGCTGACGTTCACCGCCAGGGTCAGATCCACGAAAGCCGGCACGCGTTCGCGCCAACGGCCCAGTTGCACCAATGACGCCCGCAGGATGGACGCTCCGACATCGCTGATCAACCCGGTCTCTTCGGCCATCGGCAGGAACTGGTCGGGGCTGAGCAGACCGCGATCTGGGTGGCGCCAACGCGCCAGCACCTCGAACCCGGTCAGGACACCGCTGTGCAGCTCGACGATCGGCTGGTAGTAGGGCACGATCTCGTCTCGTTCGATGCCTCGGCGAAGTTCGTTGGTGGTGCGCAACGCGATGACGGATGCATCGTGCACGCCCTGGGCGAAGACCTCGACGCAGTCGCGGCCCCGCGCCTTGGCCCGATACATGGCCGCATCGGCGTCGCGCAGCAGGTCGCTGGCGGTCACCTCGACACGGTCCGAGATGGCGATGCCGATGCTTCCGGTGACGAACAGTTCGACGCCATCGATGGTCAGGGGGCGGGCGATCTCGCCGCGCAAGCGCTCGGCTGTGGCGGCCGGCGTGGAGTCGACGCCGTACTGGCTGAGCATCACGATGAACTCGTCGCCGCCGAACCGGCCGAGCATGTCGCGATCGCGCACGACAGACCGCAGCCGATCGGTCATGCCGCGCAACAGTTCGTCGCCGACGGCGTGTCCGAGGCTGTCGTTGACGACCTTG
>JANNFQ010000214.1:0-5055 GCA_031380045.1 Acidimicrobiaceae bacterium | reverse complement strand
TCGCCGCACACAGCGCGAGCGGTGGTGGAGAGAGCTCGGCGCTCCCGTGAGCGACGCGGGGTCGTGGAGTCCCTTCGTCGACACGGGAGCGTCGTTGCGCCAATCCGGGTCCAATCAGCACGTCAGTGTTGGAACTTCGGCGGCCGCTTCTCGCGATGTGAGGCGATGCCCTCGAGTACGTCGGGTCCGCAGAAGCCATAGAACTCGTAGGCCAGCGATGCGTCGAAAGCCGGCCAGGCAGCGCGATACCAGTGGTTCAGTGTCTGCTTGGTGAACTGCAGCGCGGGCTGGGCCATCGAGGCCAACTGCTTGGCCACCTCCAATGCCCTCGCATGCACCTGATCATCATCGACGCACAATGACACCAGACCGATGCGCTCTGCTTCCTCGCCACTGAGGGTGTCGCATGTGAGCAGGTAGTACTTGGCCTTGGCCATGCCGCACAGCAGCGGCCAGCACACCGCTGCATGGTCGCCCGCAGCGACTCCCAGGCGTGTGTGCCCATCGATGATGCGCGCGGTTCGCGCCGCCACCGAGACGTCGGCCAGCAGCGCAGCGACCAAGCCCGCGCCGACTGCGGGACCATGGATGGCCGAGACGATCGGCTTCGAACACTCGATGATGTTGCGCACCAGGTCGCGCGCCTCACGCATCACCCGAGCTCGCTGGTCGTAGCCCGACGTGATGGTGTCGAGCAGTTCGAAGCTGCCGCCCGAAGAGAAACCCTTGCCCGCACCCTGCAACACCACGACACGAGTGTGCGGATCTCGATCGATCGTGACCCACACGTCGGCGATCTCGCGATGCGCCTCGGGCGAGACGGCGTTCAGTCCGGGCGCGTCGAACGTGATGCGCAGGATGCCATCGACGGGTCGGTCGAATCCGAAGCTGGGATACAGACGGTCGTACTGTTCGGTCATTGCGTCTCCGATGCGTTCATTGCTGGCCGGGATTCAGTTCCACAAAGAGTGCTTCGGCATCTGCAGTCAGGACGTCGCCCACGTACAACCTGCCTGACGCGAATCGCTTGCGACCCTCGATCGGTCCGGCATGGGCTTCGATGCGGTGCTCGACGTCAACGAGCGTGACGTGGCGGTAGTTCACGTTCAGGTAGGCAGTGCGGGCAACTGGTCGATCGGCGCCATTGACCATTCGACCCAGTACATCGTCGAACATCAGCGGCACGGTGCCGCCATGGGCGGCACCGTTGCCGCCCACGTGAAACCGGGTGAAGGTGATGCGTCCGCGCATGAAGGTGGGCGTGATCTCGTCGATGATGAACGGCGGCAGCAACAGGTTGCCGCGGCCCGGCAGGTCATTTCGCGAACCGCCGGGCGACGTGCGTTCGGCCACGTGCCACTGATCGAAGCGCGCTCCCACAGCGTCGAGCTCGTTGATCAGGCCATCGACCTGGTCGGTCGGTACCAGCGCGGCAACGAACCGGTCCTGTAGTCGACGTGCAGCTGCCAGCAGGCGTCCGAACTCGGGCCCGCCCGCGTGGGGATCGATGGCGTGAACGTGCCACGGGTCTGGTGTTGTATCGGGCTGGTCGACGCGTTGGGCGTCGGCGTTCCGAGCGCTGCGAATGAGGTTGGAGGGGTCGTGGTCCATCGGTCGGGCGGTCAGCAGCCAAAGGACTCGAGGAGGCGCAACCACACCTCGCTGATCGTCGGAAATGATGGGACCGCGTGCCACAGACGGTCGATGGGTACTTCGCCGACGATCGCAATCGTGGCCGCATGGACCAGTTCGCCGACATCGGCGCCCACGAACAACGCGCCCACCACGACGTTGCGGTCGGTGTCGATCACCAGTTGCGCTGTGCCCTTGTACCGGTCGGCGTGCAGGCCTGCTCCGGCGACGTCGATCGCATGTTCGACCACACTCACGGTCATGCCGCGGTCCTTCGCCTCGTCGGCTGTCAACCCGACAGCGGCCACTTCGGGATGCGTGAAGATCACCTGCGGAACCGCAACGTGCTGGGCGGTTGCCATCTGTTTGCTCCACGGAGCGAAGTCGACGTCCACCCCCACTCGAGCACGTTCGACGATTGCGTCTGCGCACGCACGTGCTTGGTACTTGCCGATGTGAGTCAGCAGCACGGCGCCCGTCACATCTCCTGCGGCGTACAGCCATCGGCCGTCGACACCAATCACCAATCCGGTGTCGTCGCTCTGCAAGGAAGTGCCGGGTTCTAGACCCAGCAGTTCGAGCCCGAGATCGGTGGTCGACGGCCTGCGACCGAGCG
The DNA here is from genome assembly GCA_031380045.1 of Acidimicrobiaceae bacterium. Classification (GTDB taxonomy): domain Bacteria; phylum Actinomycetota; class Acidimicrobiia; order Acidimicrobiales; family Ilumatobacteraceae; genus VFMC01. Next base: position 2,807 of record JANNFQ010000214.1, on the reverse strand, counting down.
CCACGATGATCTCGTCGGCCTCGATCGTGTCGAGGGTTCCCGCAGCAGAGTCGGCAGTCGCACCCGAGATCGATCGCAGCACGACAGTGACGACACCGTCTGCTGATCGCGCCACCGACGTTGCCTGCACCTCGGTGCGCACGACGATGCCCAAGTGCTCCATGCCACGTCGCACGCTGTCGCCCGCAATGGCTGCGACCTTCGAGAGCAATCGTTCTTCCCTGTTGATGACTGTCACATGCTCACTGCCCAGCATGCGGAACGCCGTCGCCAGTTCGCATGCGACCGGTCCACCCCCCAACACCAGCAGTCGCCGGGGAGCATGGTCGACATGTGTCGCTTCACGGTTCGTCCACGGCGCAGCATCGATCAAGCCGTCGATGGCGGGGATGGCAGGCGTCGTGCCAGTGCACACGACGACGGCAGCTCGCGGTCTGACCACGACCACGCTGCCATCGGGGCGTTCGATCGTCACCTCAGAGGTTCCGGTGATGCGCCCACGGCCGCGAATCAACGCGATGCCGGCATCGTAAAGCCACTGGAGCTGCCCCGTGTCGTCGTCGTTGCCGGTGAAGCGTGTGCGTCGAGCAAAGGTCGCTGTCGCGTCCAGCTCTCCAGTCACCGCTTGCCGTGCGCCGTCGACAGCACGCGCTGCTTCCAGCGCCACTCCGCCGCGCACCAGCACCTTGCTGGGGATGCATGCCGAGTACGAACACTCGCCCCCGATCAGGGCTGCCTCGACGATCACGGTGACCAATCCGGCGGCCGCAGTGCGGGCAGCCACGTTCTCGCCGGTGGGGCCGGCGCCGATGACCACCACGTCGATCACATCGGCGAGCTGCGGCTCTGCAGCAATTGGCAGGTGCTCGCCCGCGCCCTCGGTCGTCGGCGGCAGGGGATCGAGGGTCTGTGTCTCGTCGGATGACATCCCGCCATCTTCGTCGCCCACCCGGCTGCTGTCACCTTCGTGCCGAGCCGCCAAACGATCGCGCGGTGACATCGAACAGTGCGATGAACTGTGTCAGCGTACGGAGATGGTCGTCACAGAGATCTGGCGGTACCCGGTCAAATCGATGGCCGGCGAGCGGCTGACCACAGCCGAGGTGGGCGAGTACGGCATTGCCGGCGACCGTGGATGGGGTGTGCTCGACCGATCGACGGGCATGGTGCTGACGGCGCGACGAGCGCCGCTGCTGCTCTTCGCAACGGCACGTGTCGATGCCGCTGGCAATGTGGTCATCGTGCTGCCAGACGGCGCGGAGGTGCGGATGGGCGCCAACGGCGACCAGATGCTCGGCGACTGGCTGGGCCTGGACGTGCAACTGTGCGTGGCTGGCGAGGCTGGCGGCACGTATGAGAATCCGATGAACGTCAGCGACGAGGCCGACTGGGTCGCGTGGCAAGGGCCGGGCGGGGCGTGGCACGACTCGGCCAAATCGCGCGTGTCGCTGGTATCCAGCGGCACGTTGGGTCAGTGGGACGTCCGCAGGTTCCGGACCAACGTGGTCGTCGCCGGCCACGGCGAAGATGCGTTGGTCGGCAACTCGATCCGGTTGGGCACATGTCGGATCGACATCGTCAAGCGAATCGATCGATGCATCATGGTGACTCGCGCTCAGCCGGGGCTCGAGAAAGATCTCTGGGTGTTGCAGACCATCAATCGCGAGCGGGCGTCGTGTTTGTCGGTCGGTGGGCTGGTCGTGCGCACTGGCGTCATCGAGATCGGCGACCAGTTGGAACGCGATCAGATCGCTCCGGTCGAGGACTGATTCACACGACCGACAACGTCACGTCGATGTTGCCGCGCGTCGCGTTCGAGTATGGGCAGACTTCGTGCGCTTTGGCGACCGGCGCCTCGGCCGTCGCATGATCGACCTTGGGCATGCTGACATCCAGTTCCACACTCAATCCGAAGCCGCCCGATGGCAGCATGCCGATGCCAACAGTGGCCGATACTTCGGTGTCGGTGGCGTCGGCATGTGCCTGACCAGCCACCAACTTCAGCGCCGAGTGGAAGCACGCTGCGTAGCCGGCTGCGAAGAGCTGCTCGGGGTTCGTTGCACCACCTTGCCCGCCCATCTCCTTGGGGATGCGCAGATCGACGTCGATCAGGCCATCGTCTGATTGTGCGTGGCCGTTGCGGCCATCGCCGGAGGCGTGTGCAGTGGTGGAATAGATCGGCGTCATGATTCGCTCCGGCTCTGAGTCGTTGTGTGATCGACCATGTCACGAGCGACGCTGCCGTGTCGAGCGGTGCGAAGATCTTGCTGTGTTCGATGTGCCGGCGGCACAGGTTCGACGGCAGAACCGAGAGCGTGCGGCGCGTGTTCCCGACTCGGTGATCGACGCATTCGTCACCGAGTGGCCGCGCACGTTGGCCGCGGTGGCCGCCGAGCCGTTCGCCGCCGTCCACCGTGCCGAGTCGGCGGCGGTGGTACCTCCGGTGCTGATGCGCTCGAATCGCTCGGCACGCTCTACTGCGACGATCAACTCGGATGTCGCGTCGCCGGCCAAGGCCCGAACGCTGCGCTTCGGGCTGCAGGTACCAGTGGTCGGCTGGTCGGAGGGCCAGGCCGTGACCGTGCTGGGCGGGTGATTGCGGCTTGCCGCTGATGGTGCAGCCGGGTTGGACCCCGGGTTTGGACCCTTGGCTGTCGGGATACATCTCCGCTGTCCATTCGGCGCAGCAGCGTCGTCTCAACAGGAGCTCAACATGATCGGTTTCATCCTTTTCCTCGTCGTCATCGGCCTGATCGCAGGATTCGTGGCTCGTGCATTGGTGCCGGGCCGAGATGCGATGTCGGTTG
>JANNFQ010000211.1:0-6199 GCA_031380045.1 Acidimicrobiaceae bacterium | reverse complement strand
GGCGATGCCGAGATTGACCCGGTAGAGCTCGTACGTGGTGACGCCCTGGAAGGAAAAGCTATCGCGTTCAGGCCGGTGAACGTGATGCTGCCGCCGGCAGCTCCGCCTGGCGGCCCGGGCGTGCCGACGCCTGCGGGAAGGTAGTAGCCGACGATGTCGATGACCAGATCGACCGTGCCGCCGTTGTTGAAGGCGCTGATCGAACCTGTTGCCGACAGCCCGACTGTCACCTGATTTGGTGTCGGTGCGCTCCCGGCAACGAAGTTCAGATTCGACGCGGTCGGCCGCGGGCTGGCATCGGACGGGTAGACTGTCACATACGACGCCGCCGACGGATTGACCGCCGTGACGTTGGTGGCGATGCCTGTCGCCGTGTTCGGGATCGTGCAGTTGCCGTTCGTGCCCCACACCGCGAACGTCACGACCTCGGCGGCACCGAGCGCAGACGCCCGCGCACCGACATGGTCGGCGACCACAGAACGGTAGATGATTCGCTCGACCTCACCCTGACAGACAGGGGCGCGGCCAGGCCGGTCGGGGATCGGCCTGGCGTAGTGTGAGTTCAGGTGGGAGCCGACTATCGATGGAGGAGTGCATGACCCAATCTGATGAGGTCACCGAAGTACTGAACGAGTTGCTCGGTCTGTACTGGGGCGCCTACGCCCAACACCAGACGCACGTTGCCCTGCTTGAGTCATGGGGCATCGCTGGTCTGGCGGCCAGCATGCAGCAACGGATCGCCGATGAACCAGTGACGATCCGGTTGCTGCTGGATCGGCTGCTCGACCTCGGAAGCGCACCGTCGTTCACGATTGGTGTGCCCACGATCGGAACGACGCTGCGAGAGATCCTCGACCACGACATGGCCGCTCAACGGCGGGCCCGGCCCGGCCTCAACGCGGCAGCCGAAACGGCAGCCTCTGCACACGATGCCACGACAAGAATTCTGTTCGAGCAGATCCTGGCCGACGAAGAGCTTCATCTCGCCTGGTTGCAACTCGAGATCGACCTGTTGGACCGCCTCGGCGAGTCGCTCTATGTTGCCAACCGGCTGACCGTCGGCGGCGCCACAGTCCAGCCGTAGGCCACATCAAAGAAGTCGACCCATGGAGCACCTCTTCGTTCGCGGTGCGCCGCTCCTGACGTTGACGTCAGGAGCGGCGCCCAGCAAGTCACGCTGTGCTTGGTTGCGTCAGACGCCCCAGAGCGTCTTGAACTGCTCCTCCATGCCCTCGGGTCCTGGCCATCCATCGGTGGCGATGAGGGGCTCGGCCTGCTCGGGCGACTGGACGAAGAACGACGGCAGGACCGCATTGGTCCGTTCCTCGGGGTTATCCATTCCCAGCGACTGGCGGGCCATCGCGTCGATCATCAGCCACCCCGAGTACTCCTTCGGGTTGGCGCTCCAGAACTTCTGATTCCCATCAACGATGTCTTGGAGAATCGCCGCGCTGAAGTCGACACCGACCAGGGTGCGACCCTCGAGCAGGTCGGCATCTTGCAGCACCGACACAACCCCGCCGGCGATGCCGTCGAAGGAGAAGTGGACGTAGTTGATCGACGGATCACTCTGGATGGAAGCCACGACTGCTCCGGGAATCTCGCCGGCAAGGAGCTGCTCGAGTGTCAGCTTCAGCTCGGTGAAGGTGCAGTCGGGGCAGTTGGCCATGTAGGTGGCGTCGGAACTGTCGGCCTCGATCTTCAGCACTGCGAAGTCGGGGATGTTCACCATCAACACATTTGCCGCACCAGCAGAGTCGGCGATGACCAAGTTCGAGAGGTTCTCGCCGGCCAGCGCTACGCCGGCTTCATCACCACATTGCATCCGGAAAACGCCACCCTCGGCGGCCGGGTCGGACGTGTCGTAGCAGCTGTAGAAGCCGATGCCCTTCGCGTCTGCCGCATCGATCTGGTCCTGGATCAGTGCCGGAGCCGTACCAGTGATCGCGATGTAGTCGACGCCCAGATCGACAGCCTGCTGCGCAGCAGCAGCCGCGCTGTCGGTGAACGAGATGACCTCGAGCTTCCACCCGATTGCGGCGGCAGCAGCCTTGAAACCCTTCCCGATCACTTGGCACGACGGCAACGAACACTCCAGCCAGGCCACGGTCTTTGCCGGAGGAGCCGAGGTCAGTGGAATCGTGGGGCCGATCTTCGATGGCGGGGTGGCCAGGTCCGAGGTCGCAGCAATGGCGGCGGCCAAACCGGCTGCGGCAGGCGTATCAGCGGCCACCGTGGTGTCTGCTGCTGCTGCAGTGGTGTCTGCTGCCGCGGTGTCGGCCGGCGTTGATACCTGCGCGGCGCCCGAGGTGGCTGTGTCGCCACCACTTGAGCTTGCGGCGTCGTCGCTGCCGCATGCGGCCGCGACGAGGCTCAGCACGAGCAAGCTCGCGCCGAGTGTTGATGTGACCTTCATAGGTTCCCCCTTGATCGACGATTGTTCCCCATTACTTACTGACCGATTAGTATCATACCCGACGGTGGCTGCAGCCACCGACGGGGGGCGAAGTTGTCGGAGCTGCTGGAAATTCGAAATCTCGTGAAGACGTTCGCTGGGCAGGTTGCCCTCGACCGGTTCGACATCACGATCGGCGCTGGGAGAACTCACGCCGTCGTCGGCCAAAACGGTTCGGGCAAGTCGACCCTCATCAAGGTGCTTGCGGGCTATCACCAACCCGACCACGCCGACATTGCCTACCTCGCGGGCCGTCCGCTGTCGCTCGGCGATGGCCGGGCGGCGTACGACGCAGGCATCCGGTTCGTGCACCAGGACCTTGGTCTCGTCGATGGTTTCAACGCCGTCGAGAACATCGCCATGGGGGTTGGCTACGCGACGCGACGCTTCGGCCGCGTCGATTGGAAAGCCAACAGCACTCGGGCCATCGACGCGCTCGCTTCGCTCGGTTTCACCGACATCGACACCACCGTGCCCGTCGGCTCGTTGTCTCCTGCTCAGAAGACCGCTATCGCAGTGGCTCGGGCGCTGCATGGATGGGAGCAGCACGCACATCTCCTGGTGCTCGACGAGCCCACCGCTTCGTTGCCTGGACAGGACGTCGAACGTCTCTTCGCCGCGATTCGAATCCTGAAAGCCCGCGGTGTTGCCATTCTGTATGTTTCCCACCACCTCGACGAGGTGTTCGAGATCGCCGATGATGTCACCGTCATGCGTGACGGCGCGCGGGTCACGACGATGCCGGTCGAAGAGCTCGACCACGAACGGTTGATCGAGTTGATGATCGGCCATCGCCTCGAGCGTGCCGACCAGGCCGCGTCGGCGGTCGCGGGCGCGGCCCCCCGCCTGGAGGTCATCGGCCTGACCGGTGGCACGGTTCGAGGAATCGACTTCAGCATCCAACCCGGCGAGGTCGTGGGTGTTGCCGGAATCACAGGTTCCGGCCGCGAGTCGCTTGCGCCGTTGATCACTGGCCAACGACCAACCGATGACGGCGACGTACGCGTCATGGGCCAATCGATCGCCAACTACTCGCCCTCGGAATCGTTGCGGGCCGGGATGGCATTCGTGCCGGCCGACCGTGCGACGAACGGTTGCATCCCGCTGGTGTCGGTCGGCCACAACCTGACCATCGCCGATGTCCGTCGACATTGGCGCCGTGGTCGTTTACGTCATCACGAGGAGAACAACGAATGCCTGGAAGTGATCGACCGCCTCAGCATCAAGACGGCCGGCACTGCGATCCCGATGGCCGCCCTCAGCGGGGGGAACCAGCAAAAGGTGCTGTTCGGACGCAGCCTACGACTCGAACCCAAAGTGCTCGTCCTTGACGAGCCGACCAGCGGTATCGACGTGCACGCGAAAGAGCAGATCCTTCAGCTGATCGACGACGCGGCGCGAGGCGGTACGGCCGTGCTGGTCGTGTCGACAGATACCGACGAGCTGGTACGGGTGTCGCACCGCATTCTGGTCATGGTGGGTGGCAAGATCGTGGACGAACTGTCCGGAGCCGACATGACCGCCGAGAACGTCGAACACACCCAACTACAGACCGCAAAGGTGACAGCCAGATGACCGATGTAGCGGGAACGACACGACCTTCATCTGACGACTCGTCGGCCGGGTCGTTGTCACTCCAGCGTCCTGCCCGCTCGTTGATCAGCAAGCTCAAGCTCGACAAGCTCAGCGGTCTCTACTTGTTGGGCGCGTTCTTCGTCTTCTACGGGCTGACCGAAAGCAACTTCCTGGTCTGGAACGGCAGCATCGAGTTCGTGCTGACCGAGAAGGTCATCGTGTGCATGCTTGCGCTTGCGTTCCTGGTGCCGCTCGTCACCGAGACGTTCGATCTGTCCATCGGTGCATGCATGGCTCTCAGCTTGGTCATCGTCAACAAGATGGCCCTGTCGACCGACCTTCCCGACGGCATCGGCGCAATCGTGGGATTGCTCGCGTGTCTGGTGATCGGCTTTCTGAACGGCTTCATCGTCGTCAAACTTCGGGTCAACAGCTTCATCGCCACGTTGGGCATGAGCACCATCGTCGCGGCGATCATTCGGAAGATCCACGACGGGGGCAACATCACGGCGGCATTCGGCACGAGCTACGTCAACTTCGGCAAGAAGAACGTGTTCTCGTTCACCTGGCCGTGGTCGTCCAGCACGATCTCGCTTCCGTACTACTTCTTCTACGGAATCGTCGTGGCCATAGTGGTGTGGTACGTGTTCGAACACACTCCGCTCGGCCGGCACATGTTTGCCACAGGCGGCAACCGTGAAGCGGCGCGTCTTGCGGGCATCAAGACAGACCGTTTGGTGTGGGGATCGCTGATGGCGTCGGCATGCATCGCCGGCTTCGCCGGGTTGGTGTACTCGTGGAAGTTCGCGACCTACACATCGTCAGTTGGAGGGGGCCTGCTTTTCGTCGCCGTCGGTGCGGTCTTCTTCGGAGCGAGTCAACTGAAGTCGCGCCCGAACGTGTGGGGCACCATTCTCGCTGTGTACGTCCTGGCGTTCGGCATCAAGGGAATCGGGCTGCGATACCCACGTGAGATCGACTGGATCCAGCCGCTGTTCGAGGGACTCACGCTGATCATCGCCGTGGCGATCGCCAGCAGGCAGGGCATCGTCAAGGTGGCTCGCCGATCCAGGATCGACGTCCCTCTCGATGGAGACAACGTCGAGCTCGATCCTGCCCGAACACCCCAGCCGGCTGTCGCCGACCAGCCCACCTGATCGGAACCGGACCCGTGGACCTGGAATCACGCACCGACGAGGACCACCGCGCGGTCCTCGCGATGCTGCCCGCCAACCTCATGGATTTCAGCGACTTCGGTGCTGCCGTCGCGCAGTTGATGTCGCTGCTGGCGGGTGCCCCCGCTGCCTTGCCCGACGGGGTGGTCGTCGAGGACCACAACGTCGATGCATCCGACGCTCACCAAGTGATGGTTCGCCTGTATCGGCCGGCCGGGCAGCGAGTTTCGCGCCCAGCGCTGTATTGGATCCACGGCGGCGGACTGGTGCTCGGCAACGTGGCGATGGACGACGCTCATTGTGCGCTGATCGCCGCGGAGCTGAACATCGTGGTTGCCTCGGTGGAGTATCGGCTCGCCCCGGCGTTTCCGTATCCGGTGCCTCTCGACGACTGCAAGCTCGGCTTCGACTGGCTCGTCGAGCAGGCCGAGCGGCTTGGCGTCGACCCTGCACGGATCGCGATCGGAGGTGCAAGCGCCGGCGGCGGGTTGGCCGCCAGCGTGGCGGTACTGACGCGCGATCGCGACCAGCCGATGCCGTGCTTCCAGCTGCTGCGCTACCCGATGCTCGACGATCGCAACCACACCATGTCGAGTCGAGCCGTCACCGACCTACGCGTGTGGAACCGCTCGGCAAACCTGCTCGGTTGGGGGGCGTACCTCGGAGACAAGCAGCCGACGGCCCCCGTGGAACCGTACGCGGCAGCAGCCCGGGTCGCCGATCTGTCCGGGCTGCCACCGGCGATCGTGACCGTCGGCGACCTGGACCTGTTTCTCGACGAGGACATCGCCTACGCGCAAGCACTGCTCAGTTGCGGCGTGCCAACAGAACTTCACGTCTATCCGGGCTCATTTCACGGCTCCGACGCGATGGTGCCGCACGCCGACGCCTCACAGCGGTGGCGACGCGACGAGATGGCCGCGCTCGACCGCGCTCTCAACCACTTGAGGCACCCAAACAACCGAGGCGGGCTACTCCACTGACCGGCTGCGAA
>JANNFQ010000206.1:0-7214 GCA_031380045.1 Acidimicrobiaceae bacterium | reverse complement strand
GCTCATCCCGCGAGCGTACCGACTCTGCTACCACGCTGCTACCACGAATCGACTCACAAGAGCTACGGAGCTGTCAAAAGTACTCTGAACTGGTAACTTACTGGCGCCCCCGGTAGGAATCGAACCTACGACCTGCGGTTTAGGAAACCGTTGCTCTATCCCCTGAGCTACGGGAGCTGGGTGGCGTTGCCCTGTGTACGACCGCCGAAAAGAAGCTACCGGGCGAGGGCCGAGTGTCCAGACCTCCGCCAGCGTCGGTTGGCGCGGCACCGAGCGCCAGAGGTGAGTCTTCAGCGTGCCCTTCAGCAGCACATCGCGCAGAGCCTCCTCGTTGAGTGCCTTACAGCCACCGAGGCCGCCTGAGACATGCTCGCCGGTCGCGGTCTCCGCACCGCTACGGGCTGGCAGGCTGCGAGCGTGAATCACACTGGTCGGCACGGTCTTGGTTGGCCGAGTCAGAGGAGGCCGCGTTGCTGACCCGCACCCTCACCCGAATCGTCATGGGCGTCGCGCTCTTGTGCGGCACCATCGCGTGGGCGGGATGGGCATACCTCAACACCATCGCAGCGCCACATCGCGTCGAGGATGTCGCGACGGCTGTGGTGGCCGACCCCGAGGCGCGACTGGAGCTCGCCGACCCTCTGGCGGACCAGATCGTTGCGTCGACCGGCCTGGATCCGGCACTGACCCCACAGGTGCGCAACGCCGTTGCCAGCGCGTTCGCTGACCCACGCGTGTCAGCGAACGTGACTGCTGCGTTCGGGTCGGTGCACGCTCGCGCCGTGGGCGTCGATGATCAGCGGCCATCGACGCTCGACGGCGCACTGCTCGTGTCTGCCGTGAAGGAACAACTTGCCATCGCCGATCCACAACTCGCCGCGTTGATCCCCGACATCGCCATCAACGATCTCCACCTTCCCGAGTACCGGCCGCCGCTCGTCGCATCGCTGCGCGGCTTCGCCGTGTCGTGCACGAACTGGTTGGCGTTGATTGCGGTGGCACTGCTGTCGGTGGCGCTGATCATCGGCGACCGCAAGTATGCCCTGCGGCGTTTCGGTGTGTGGGCAATCGTGACCGGGCTGATGTGGGCGATCGGCCCACGTCTGTTCGTGCTGGCAGCGCACCGCTGGGCCACCGACATCGACGCGACCGTCGATGCTGCGGTCGGCGCTGCAACCGGCACGGTGACAGCCACCGCCAGCGCACTGGTCGTGACGGGAATCGGTGCACTGGTGATCGCGCAGTTCTTCGGCCTCGGATGGTCGTCGGATGTTGCCGCCCAGCCCCCCGACCGACAACCTGCCCCACGGCGATACCGAACAGCGCGACGCGCCGAACCCGTCGTTGGTTACTCACCGCCTCCCGCCCCTGCGCGCATCGACACCTACGAACCCGGCTCGTACCGAACGCCCGTGGCCGGTGTTCCGAGGACAGCTCCGCTTGCCCATCGACCCGTCACTGCACCTCCGCAGCAACGGTCTCAACCGCTGTCTCAACTCTCGCCGCATTCCGCTGGTCGGCCGGTGGAACCTCCGGCCCTGCCAACCGCATGGAGCTTGGCGCAACTCGTGGCATCGACGCCGGTTCCGGCCACGCTGGTTCCGGCCACGACGGTTCCGGCCACGCCAATCGGCGACGATCAGTCCGAGATCCTCGATCCGTGGGCGCACTTCTCGCAGACGACCCCGGTCGGCGACGACGCGCTGCCCGTCGAGTACCGACGTCCGCAGCCGGCGCCACCGACCCGTCAGGCCGACGAGACTCCCTAGCCCTGCGGTTCGGTCGGCGCGGTCGGCGCGGCTCTGGGCGGTCGGGTCACAGCCAGCGCAGCACTTCGTCGTGCGCTTCATCAACCGGAATCGAGCAGGTGGGACAGAACAGGCGGGTCTCCAGCGGGGTCCCGCACGCGTCGTGCACGGGTCCTTCCGCGGTGCCGGTCCGGCGAGCGCCCCACGCGGCCAGCAGACCGATCGCACCATGCAGATCGCGCCCGCTATCGGTCAGCCCGTACGCCAGTCGAATCGGTCGGCGGCTGTACGGCACGGTTGCGACCATGCCGTTGCGTTCGAGATGTCGAAGACGATCCGTGAGGATGTTGGGCGAGATGCCCGGCAACTGCTCGGCAAGCTCGCCGAAACGGCGCGGCGATTCAACGAGTTGGGCCACGATCTGCAGGGTCCAACGGTCGCCGATGAGGGCAAGCGCGCTGGAGAGGCCGGACGACATGATCATGCAGTCTTGCCTGCCGCCGGTCATTGATCGTTCTCCATCGGTCAGCAGGGTGTTGCGATCGAACGCCATGTCACCTACGTTACTATTCATTCGATAGTGACTAGCAAGGAGCAAGTGAGATGAGCATCCTCGACGAGTTCTCCCGTACTGCCAGTTCGGTCCTGAACACCGTGGCCGACTCGGTGGTCAGCGTCGGCCGCGACGGGCGCGGCACCGGCCTGGTCGTGGGCGATGGCAAGGTGCTGACCAATGCGCACAACCTGCGCGATCGCACCACCACGGTGACGTTCGCAGACGGCCGCGTCGCCGACGCGGTCGTGGCGGGTGTCGACGAAGATGGCGACCTGGTCGTGCTCGATGTCGACACGGGTGGCGCGCAGCCCGTGTCGTGGGCCGAGCGGACACCCCAGGCCGGCGACCTGGTGTTCGCGGCCAGCCGCGGGGGCCATCGCCTGCGAGTCTCGCTCGGCATGATCTCGGCCATCGACCTCGCGTTCACGGGCCCGCGTGGTCGCCAGGTGCGCGGTGGCGTCGAACACACCGCTGCCCTCCCGCACGGCTCGTCGGGTGGGCCACTACTCGACAAAGATGCTCGTGTCCTGGGCGTCAACACCCATCGCGTCGGACGCGGGTTCTATGTCGCCCGTCCCGTCGACCATGCGCTGCGCGCAACCATCGGCGATCTGACAGCAGGACGTTCTGTCGAGCGGCCCCAACTGGGCGTTGCGCTTGCACCGACAGGGGTCGCCGCGAAGTTGCGCGCATCGGTCGGCCTGCCGGCGCGAGAAGGTTTGCTGGTACGAGGCGTCTCGCCCGAAGGCCCGGCGGCGCGTGCCGGCATCGAGGTTGGCGACCTGCTGGTCGAGATCAATGGCATCCCGCTGGACACCATCGACGCGTTGCAAGACGCTCTGGGCAATGATCCCACGGCCACCTTGCAGCTGAGCGTCGTGCGCGGCACCGACGAGCGCATCGTCGATGTTCAGCTCCGTCGCGATGACGGTTCGAGCTGACGGCTCACATCACCCTCCGAGATCTGGTCGCAAGTGGCTCGGGGCTCAGGGCTCGGGGCTCGGTGAGAAGGCCTCGAACAGGGGGCTCAAGGTTTTGGCAAGACCGGTCGATACATACATGTGCACTCTGCCACCATGCCTGTCGATGAAGCGCGTCGTCTCGCTGCGCTCCATCGGTTGGAAATCCTGGATACTGCGCCCGAGGCCCGCTTCGATCGCCTGACCGAACTTGCAGCCTTGGTCATCGGCACACCGATCGCATTGGTGTCGCTTGTCGATCGCGACCGCCAATGGTTCAAGTCGAAGGTCGGCCTGGACGCCGACGAGACCGCACGCGATCTGGCCTTTTGCGCTCACGCGATCGTGGCCACCGGCGAGGGTCCGTTCGAGGTGGAGGACGCCACACTGGATCCTCGGTTTGCTGACAACCCGTTGGTCACCGGAGATCCCAAGATCAGATTTTACGCTGGACAGGTGATCCGCGGCCTTGACGGCGAGGCGCTTGGCACGTTGTGCACCATCGATCGACGGCCACGACGCCTCGACGACACGCAACGCCAGGCGCTGCGCCACATCGCTGCGCTGGTGGAGCGTGAGCTGCATCGAAAAGACGACGAGCAGCTGCTGGTCGAGCTGAACGCCAGCGAGCGAACCAAGACTCTCATCCTGGACACGCTGACCGAAGGCGTCGTACTACAAGGCCGCGATGGCGCCATCAAAGAGTGGAACCCAGCCGCACAGCGGGTGCTCGGTCTGACCGGCGACGAGTTGTGCGGGCGCACCTCCACCGACTCGCGCTGGATGGCCACTTACCGCGACGGCACGGCGTGGACCGGCGACTCCCATCCGGCAATGGAAGTGCTACGCACCGGCCGTGCCGTGACCGGCATGATCATGGGTGTCGAACGTTCGGATGGCGTGCGTCGTTGGTTGCGGGTCAACTCCGAACCGGTGTTGGACGAGGCAGGCGACGTCACGCACGCCCTCACCGCGTTCGCCGATGTCACGCTCGAGATCGATGAGGCAGCCCGGCGGCTGGAGGTCGAGCAAGCGCTGCAAGCAAGCGAGCGTGTGGCCCGATTGTCGCTGGACGCGTTGGAGCAGGGAGTGATCCTGGCAGATCGAACCGGCACGATCCATCGTCTGAACCCGGCCGCCCAACGCATCCTGGGCTATACCGCCGTCGAGCTGTCGGAGTTGTGGCGCAGCCCCGACTGGATCACGTACGACGAGGACGGAGCATTGCTTCCCCGCGAGCAGCGACCGCTGGTGCGCGTCGCAACGACCGGCCAGCCCGTGGTCGGCCAGGTGGTGGGCTGGCGCCGCCGGGACGGCCAACGCATCATGATTCGCCTGTCGTGCATCCCGAACGCAGACGGCGACGGCGGACTGCTGATCGCGTTCACCGACATCACCACCGACCACCTTGCCCAACGCCTGCTGGACGCGACGCTTGAGACCGCTCCGGTGGGTCTGGCCATCCTGGACACCGATCGGTCGATCCTGCGTTGCAACCCCGAGTTCGCCAGCCAGGCTGGACGATCGGTCGACGATCTCGTCGGCGCCGATGTGATCACACTGCTACACCACGACGAGCGGACGAACGCGAAGGTTGTCGGTCAGCACATCCGCAACGGCACCAATGCTCGCGGCGAGCTCGAACAACGAGTCCACCGACCCGACGGAACCGACATCTGGGTGAAGACCCACCTGGCCGTCATCCCGAATGCCGGACGCCCGTTGGCGATCGCAGCCACCTTCGACATCACCGAGCAGCGCAACCTGTTGCTGGAGCTGTCACGGTTCGAGCTGTTGTTCCAGCACGCCAACGACATCATCGTCGTGATCGACCGGCACGGTCAGGTCAAGTACGCCAGCCCCTCGAACGAACGGATCCTCGGCTACCCCGACGGCCACCACGACCCCGCGGGGGTGCTTGGACTCGTCCACCCCGACGACCTCGCCAAGACCGTGATCGAGTTGGAGGGTGTGATGGCCGATACTCGCCCTCCTACACCGTTCACTGTGCGCATCCGTACCTTCGATGGAAGCTGGCGCCACATGGAATGCGTGGCGGTCAACCTGCTCGAACAGGCAGAAGTGGCCGGTGTGGTCATCACCGCACGCGACACCACCGAGCGCGAACAGCTCACTGCTCAACTCGCCCACCGTGCGCTGCACGACCCGCTGACCGATCTGCCGAACCGGCAGCTGTTCGAACAGCAGCTCGTTCAGGCACTTGCCAGACAGACCCGCAGCAACGAACAGCTGGCCGTCTGCTACATCGACCTCGACGACTTCAAGGCGATCAACGATCACCATGGCCACGCTGTCGGCGACGCCGTACTCGTTCAGGTCGCCGACGTCATGCGAAGCTCGATCCGAGCCGGCGACACGGCAGCGCGCCTGGGCGGTGACGAGTTCGTGATCATTCTGGACCCGATCACGAGTTCGGTTGAAGCTTTGGACGTGTGCCACCGCGTCCGCAACGGCATCCTGCAACTGAACGACGGTGCAGGGATCAACCCCGGCGCCAGCATCGGGATTGCGCTCAGCGAACCGTTCGACTCGGTCGCCTCGCTGGTGAAGCGGGCCGACGACGCGCTGTATCGGGCCAAGGCCCAGCACAACTCGTCCATCGCCACCGGCTGATCTCGTCCGGGGTTCGTTGCGGGCGCCACAACGGCCAGCAAGATCGAACCGCATCACAAGTGATGCGACGCGCGAAAGGGGGCGCACCCGAAGGTGCGCCCCCTGTGACCGCAAGACGATCAGGTTCGAGCTATGGACGGCTCAGCCCCAACCGCCCTGGGTGTACACCACGGTCGCATCAAGCGCTGTAGTGGTGGCGATGCACGTTGTCGCCGATGAGTCGGATGCCTTGGCAAACGTGGTGCCCGACGTCGCACTGCCAGGCGTGATCGAGTCCTGGACGAAGTAGCAGACCTTGGTGTCGGACAGAACGGCGCCGTACCACGCTGTATCGGTCGTCAGGACCGACACCGACTTGGGCCCGGTGGACGACACCGGTGCCGCCAGGAACGTGAACGCCGGCTCGATGGCCCCAAGCGCTACCGCGGTCGACCCGGTGTACGTGCCGGTGTCGGCGTACAGGGTCTTCGCGCTGGTCAGCGCGTTGCGTACCGACGACTGGGCGCTGCGGTCCTTGGCCTTTGACTGCGCCCCGAGGAAGGTGGGAATGGCGATCGCGAGCAGGATGGCAATGATCAACACGACCACCATCAGCTCGATGAGCGTGAATCCCTCGTCATTCGTCTGTCGGTGGCTGAGCAATTTCTTCATGGTGATCTCCGGTCGTTGTGCTTCTGCACACCTGTGTCGGCCGCCTGACGGCAACGGCGTCATAGGAATCCCCAACCGGCGCGAAATCCTGAGATCACAGCACAGCGACGGGGTCCGGCGGGGCCTGCTGCGAGAACACCCGCAGCACCAGTTGCACGTGACCGATCGAGTCGCCACCGGGGCTGTCGACACCGATCTGCTCGATGACAGCCAGGCGCTCGAGATCGCGGATCCGCTGCAGGTACACCGCCACCGCTGCGTGCGGGCCGGACGCGCCGATGGTGATCTGCAGCGAACCACCAGGCCCACTGGGGTTCGCGCCGAGCGAGCTCGGCGATACGGACTGTTGAACCATGCCGGTGTCCTGGCCGATCGTTTGGAGCATCCGCAGCAGGTCGGCCAACCCGGGTTCGGCCGGCACCTGCACCGCCTGCGCCGAGCCTACGTCCACAGGAACCGTGGCTGCAGGGGTGACGAGCTCGCCCTGCACTTGCGTCAGCGTCTGCTGGAGGTTGTCGCGCTCGTTACGTACGCTGGCGAGCTGGGTTCGCTGCGGTTTGATCAAGAACTGGTACAGGGCGAACACGACGAGCAGACCCATCGCGATCGACATCATGAGGTCCTTGCGCTTGCCGTTCATGTTGTTGCCGCCTGGCCGGGGCCACG
>JANNFQ010000191.1:0-17858 GCA_031380045.1 Acidimicrobiaceae bacterium | reverse complement strand
GTTCCTGTGGTGAGCAGAGCCCCCGCCCACCGGCGGGGGCTCTTCTCGTTCTGAGGCGCCACCGGCGAGCGCGGCCACCGCTCTGCCCCCCGTGCCTCGTCACCCCCGTGCCTCGTCACCCCCGTGCCTCGTCACCCCCGTGCCTCGTCACCCCCGCCGCCGAAGCTCGCACAAACGCTCCGCGCCTCTATTCGCTCACGCATGATCGTTCGACGAGGTTTGCGTGAGCGAACAAAGATTCCGCGTGTTTGCGGGCTCACCCAAAGAGCGATGCGATCCAACGCCGGCCGAATGGAGATCTTCAAAACCAAACACGCGACGTTGCCTTCACGTCGCGTCACCGGTTGAATCGGCCGATGGCCCACCTCGGCCGTCTCGCGACGGATACGAATGGTCAGCTCGAACATGAGCTTCGAAGCGGATCCAGAGCGGCATCCAGTCCGAACAACTCGCGGAACTCACCGCCCTCATCGCCTCGATCGGCCCGCCGTGTTGGGCGTCGCACGACACATCGGCTGCGATGCATCCTTTCGATGAATTCGAGCTTCGACCTCCGTTCCACATCCTGACTCCACGAGACCGCAACGTTCGTCGAATCGGCCATGTCATCCACACGTCGGACACCATCCCTCAACTCGATCGGGAGACGAAGCACGGCGTGCCGCTGATGTCCCCCAGCCGCACACTCATCCAGATCTCGGGAACCACCGACGCCCAGCGTCTGACACATGCGTTGGACGGTGCACTGCGTGACCGCTTGACCACCGAGGACTTCCTGCACCGTCGCATCGGAAAGCTGCGTTCATCCGGCCGGTACGGAATTCCCAAGCTGCTCGCTGTGATCGACGGCAGCGAGATCACGCGCGGTGGGCAGAGCTGGTTGGAGCGAGAGATGCTGCGGGTGCTGGACGGCGCCGGACTTCCCCGCCCCGAGACGCAGGCGGTTCTCGGTCGGCGAGGCGACTCGCTGATTCGCGTCGACTTCCGATTCCCGGGAACTCCCGTCGTCATCGAAGCCCTCGGCTATCGCTGGCATCGAACCGGCGCACAGATGCGGACCGACAGCGAGCGGATGAATCGGCTGCAGCTTGACGGGTTCCTCGTGCTGCAGTTCACCTACAGCCGCATCGTCGGCGATGTCGCCGGGGTAGTGGCCGAGGTGATGGAGGCAATGACACCGTTCGTTCACCTCAAGTCTGCGTGAGCCCACAAAGCCGCGGAACATTTGGGCGCTCACCCAAAGGCAGGCGAACACGCCTGCGCGAGCCCACAGGAGCGCGGAGCGTTTGCGCGAGCAAGCGCAGCGAGCCTTGACGGCAGGCGAGCGAGCGCAGTGGGCCGGTTACAGGGCGGCGACGATCTGGGCCATCAGGTCGCCGGCTTCGGTGGGATTCAGGCCCACCTTCACACCGGCCGCCTGCAGCGCATCCATCTTGCCCTGGGCCGTGCCCTTGCCACCGCTGGTGATGGCACCGGCGTGGCCCATCTTCTTGCCCTCGGGCGCCGTGACACCAGCGATGTATGCGCTCATCGGCTTGGTCACGTTGGCCTTGATGAACTCTGCGGCCTCTTCCTCGGCCGATCCACCGATCTCGCCGATCATGATGATCGCGTGGGTCTCGGGGTCGGCCTGGAACTCTGTCAGGCAATCGATGAAATTGGTACCGGGCACCGGATCGCCACCGATGCCCACGCATGTGCTGACCCCGATGCCGCGCTGCTTCAACTCGTACAGCGCCTGATAGGTCAGGGTGCCCGAGCGGCTGACAATGCCCACGTTGGGTCCCGCCTCTGTGGGCAGCTGCGCGATCTCGCCGGCGGTGATACCGATGTTGCACTTGCCTGGACTGATGATGCCGGGGCAGTTGGGCCCCAGCAGGCGCGTGTTCGGGTGATCGCGCAACAGCGTGTTGAACACCTTGGCTTCGTCCTGCGCGGGGATGCCCTCGGTGATGCACACGATGAAGGCGATGCCCGCCCGCGCGGCCTCGAGGATGGCCGCGGGCGCAGCCTTGGGCGGCACGGCGACGAACGACGCCGTGGCGCCCGTTGCGGCAACGGCCTCGGCGACACTGTTGAACACCGGCACGCCCTCGACATCGGTGCCGCCCTTGCCGGGCGTCACTCCGGCGACAACCTGCGTGCCGTATGCCTTGTTGCGCAGCCCGTGATACTTGCCCTGCCCGCCCGTCAGTCCTTGGACGATCACCTTGGTGTCGGCGTTGACGAAGATGGCCATGGTCAGTTACTTCCGTTCTGAGTGCTCAGCTCGGCCGAGCCCTCGCCGAGCTTCGCGAGAGCGACGGCCGCACGTGCGGCTTCCAACTTGGTGGGCTGCGATGTCAGCTTCGATTCCGGGATGCCGGCGTTCGCCAGGATGGCCCGGCCCTCTTCGGCATTCGTACCGTCCAGGCGGATGACGATCGGTGCCCGTAAGTCGACCCGACCGAGCGCCTCGACGATGCCCTTGGCAACCTCTTCGCCGCGGGTGATGCCGCCGAAGATGTTGATGAAGATGCTCTTCACATCCTGGTCGAAGTTGATCACTTCCAAGGCCGCCGCCATCACGTCGGCGTTGGCGCCGCCGCCGATGTCGAGGAAGTTGGCGGCCTTGCCACCCACCTGGTTCACGACATCAAGGGTGCTCATGGCCAGACCCGCGCCGTTGGCGATGATGCCGACGCTGCCCTCCAGGCCGATGTACTGCAGGTCGTGCTGACGCGCCATCTGCTCGCGCTCGTCCAGCTCTTCGGTGGCCCGGTACTCGTCCCACTCGGGGTGCCGGAAGCCGGCATTGTTGTCCAGGCTGACCTTCGCGTCGAGCGCGTGCACCCCGCCGTCGGGCCGCAGGATGAGCGGGTTGATCTCGGCCAGATCGCAGTCGCCCTCGGTGAAGCAGCGGTACAGCTTGACCAACATGTCGGCCACACCGTCAACGGCGACTGCATCGATCTTGGCGTCCACCGCCGCCTTCCGCGCGACCTCGAGTGAGATGCCGTCGACCGGGTTGATGTACAGCATGACGATGGCGTCGGGGTCGGTCTCGGCGACCGATTCGATCTCGACCCCACCAGATGCGCTGAGCATCAGCAGGTGCTTCTTCGCAGCACGGTCCAGCGAGTACGAGGCGTAGTACTCCTTCTCGATGTCGCTGGCGTGCTCGACCCACACCCGCTTCACCACATGGCCCTTGATGTCCATGCCCAGGATGTTCCCGGCATGCACACGCACCTCGTCGGCGTTGTCGGCCAACTTGATGCCGCCGGCCTTACCGCGGCCACCGACCTGCACCTGTGCCTTCACGACCACGGGATACCCCGCGCCCCCAGCCGCGGCGACTGCTTCATCGACCGTGTACGCGACGTCGCCGGGCGACACCGCGATGTCATAGCGGGCGAAGTACTGCTTGCCCTGGTACTCGAACAGGTCCACTGGTTCCCCTTCTGGTCGGACGGCAACGTCGCCCTATTGGTCGGCGATGATTCCGTTGTCTCCGTTGACTTCGCTGTCTGTTTCGCGCTCGTCGAGCGCGGTCTCGAGCCAAAGGGCGATGCCCTTCAGCGATGCACCCGGCCCGAAGATCTGGGCAACACCCTGCTGTCGCAGCGCGCGTGCATCAGCGTCGGGAATGACCCCACCACCGAACACCATCACGTCGCCCAGGTCGCGCGCCCGCAGTTCGTCCATGACCCGTGGGAACAGTGTGAGGTGTGCACCACTGAGCAGCGATAACCCCACAGCATCCACGTCTTCCTGCAGCGCCGTCTCGGCGATCTGCTCGGGTGTCTGGTGCAACCCGGTGTAGATGACCTCGAAACCATGGTCGCGCAATGCGCGGGTGATGGTCTTCGCGCCGCGATCGTGTCCGTCCAGCCCAGGCTTGGCAACCACCACACGGTACGGACGCTTCACGAATCGATGACCCTATGCGCGTAGCGACCCGGTACTCCAACCGACAGCGCCGCGTCTTCCAACCGTCGGCGACCACGACGAGGTTGTCAGCGAACATTCCGCCAGACTTGTGCCGTGCAACGGCGTCTGCGAACCACCTCACCGCTCGGCCGCGCCGTGCTGCCCGTCGCCGGTGGCCTGGCCTTCTTCGCCCTGCTTGCGCTGGCCACGTGGGGCATCGCCGCGATCTTGAGCAACAACCCTGACAGCGTCAACGAACGCCTAGCCCAGACAACGTTCAACGTGGGCAACACCGAACGCATCGCCGCAGTCATCGCCGAGGACGGTCCGTTGTTGTTCCAGGGCCTGATCGGCAACGCCGCCGATCGCAGCGTGGTGCTGGACCACACCGGCGACATCGTCGACCGTGGCTGGGTCATCTACTACGCCCATCCCGCCGATCGCGAGGACACGTGCAAGGTCACCCAGGTGCAGCACACGCGCCGGTTCCGTGATTGTGACGGCCGCGAGATCGCCGTGGAAGATCTGGCCCCGCCACCGGTCGGTGTGCGACCGATCGTGGGCACCACGGTGGTGATCGATCTCCGATCGGCCAACGGCACCACCACGACGACTGCGTCGCCGGCCGACAGCTCGACCACCGGCGGATGAACGAGTGGACGAGCTGCGTCGCCGTACGTTCCTGGGATTGCTGTCGTTGCCGATCGTCGCAGCCGTGCTGCAGTCGTGCTCATCCGACGGCGACGGCGACGGCGGGTCATCACCCGACGTGAGCGCGGCGCCAACCGCTCAGGCCCGCAGCGCGCTGTCTCGGGTGGACGCGACCGCGATCCAGGCGAGTGATGCAACGGTGGCGTTGAACGACTTCGGCGTCCGCCTGTACCGGCAGTTGGCGGCCGACGACCCCACGGGCAACGTGATCATGTCGCCCGCCAGCATCGCCATCGCATTGACGATGGCCGCGGGCGGCGCGGCGGGCGACACGCAGACCGAAATGCTGTCGACGCTGCGCGTCCAGAACGCGGCCACCATCCACCGCTCGATGAACGCGTTGACCACGCAGCTGCAGTCGCTGGCCAAGGCCGCGGACAACGTCGGGGTCGAGCTGTCCATCGCCAACTCGTTGTGGGGTCAGACCGACGTCGCCTTCCAGCCCGACTTCCTGGATCTCCTGGCCACCGAGTACGGCACCGGAATGGACCTGGTCGACTTCCGGGCCGAACCCGAGGGTGCACGCGCGGCGATCAACAAGTGGGTCGACCAGCAGACCGGTCAGCGCATCAGCGACCTGCTGCCCCCCGGCTCCATCACCACCGAGACGACGGTCGCGCTCGTGAACGCCATCTACCTGAAGGCCGCGTGGGCGCTGCCGTTCATCGGCGGACTGACCGCCCCCAGGCCGTTCACCACCGCTGCCGGCGACACCGTGGATGTACCGACGATGCGCCGAACCGCGCAGTTCGATTACGCGACCGGCGACGGCTGGCAAGCGGTCGAGTTGCCATATGCCAACAGCTCGCTGGCCATGTTGATCTTCCTGCCCGAACCCGACTTCCTGCAGCTGTTCGAAGAGATCTTTCTGGTCACCGATGCCACCGCCTACCTGCAGCCACAGCAGGTGCAGTTGGCCATGCCGAGCTTCGACATCGAGTCGAAGTTCTCACTGGCCGATCAGCTCGCACAACTCGGCATGCCGTTGGCATTCGACACCGATGACGCCGACTTCAGCGGCATGACCACCGAGGTACCACTGTTCCTCTCGGCCGTGGTGCATCAGGCGAACATCAGCGTGGGCGAGGAGGGCACCGAGGCCGCAGCCGCCGCTGCTGTGGTCGCGGTCGCCGGTGCGGCTCCATCGGAGGTTCAGCCGATTTCACTGACGATCGACCGTCCGTTCGTGTTCGCACTACGCGATCGATCGACCGAGACCATCGTGTTCCTGGGCCGGGTGGGCGACCCGCGCGGCTGAGCCGTTCGGGTCAGCGATCGGCCATGGCCGGTGGCAGGTTGGCCAGCAGACGCTCGACGAAGATCTCGCTGTGCTGGTCGAGCTTGGTGCGGTTCAGCGCCAGACCACCCAGCACATCGGCGCCGCGATCCTGCACGGCCGACGTCAGCTTGTCGAGGGTCTTGGCAGGCGCCAGCGCGAATGTGCAGAACACCGCTGACTTCTTGCCGCGCATCATCGGCAGCTTGCCGATGGTGCCCAGGCCGAACGGCGCCTGGCCGACAACGAACAGCCCGTGCGTCCACGTGCCGATCAACACGAAGTCGGCTTCTTGAATCGCGGCGTGATCGGGTTGACGCATTCGGTTCAGACCGGTGATGGTCCAACCCTCTTGCTGCAACAGCGAACCGATCTGCTCGCCTGCCTTCCATGTGTTGCCAGTGAGGCTCTCGATCAGGATTGCTGCCTTCATCCTTCAGATTCAAGCACGCCGGGCAGATTCAAGCACGCCGGACAGGGTCGGTGCTGTTCTGGGATCGCCGTCACACCGGCTCCCTACAATGGGATCGACATGCCAGCCGAGATCGCTCCCCCATCCAACGGCCGCGCCGGCATCGATCTACCCCGCCTCGACCTGCACGGCCTGAACCCCGACCAGTTGGACGCCGTCGTGCACCGTGGCGGTCCGCTGCTGGTCGTGGCCGGCGCTGGTTCCGGCAAGACGCGGGTGCTGACCCACCGCATCGCCCACCTCGTCGACGAGGGCATCCACCCCATGCAGATCCTGGCGATCACGTTCACCAACAAGGCCGCGGGCGAGATGCGCCAGCGCGTGGCCACATTGGTCGGGCCTGTGGCGTTCAAGATGTGGGTCAGCACGTTCCACGCCGCGTGTGTGCGCATCCTGCGGGCCAACGCCGATCGCTTGGGCTATCCACGCACCTTCAGCATCTACGACCAGGCCGATGCGCAACGATTGACCGGCTACGTCATCCGCGATCTGGGGCTGGATGCCAAGCGATTCACGCCACGCGCCGTGCACAACATCATCAGCAACTGGAAGAACGAGCTGATCAACCCCGACCAGGCGCAGGTCGGCGCGCAGTCGGGCAGCATCTTCGATCGCAAGCACGCCGACGTCTACCGCGAGTACCAGGCGCGCCTGCTGCGCTCTGGCGCCATGGACTTCGACGACCTGCTGATGAAGACCGTCGAGCTGTTTCGTCATCATCCCGACGTGCTGCGCAGCTACCAGGAACGGTTCAAGCACATCCTGATCGACGAGTACCAGGACACCAACCTGGCCCAGAACGAGCTCGCCGTCCTGCTGGCCACGACCAGCGGCGAGCTGACCGTCGTTGGCGACGAGGCGCAGTCGATCTACGGCTTTCGTGGCGCCGACATCCGCAACATCGCCCAGCTCGAAGACTCGTTCCCCGATCTCACCACCATCGTCCTCGACCAGAACTACCGCAGCACACAGGTCATCCTCGATGCCGCGAATGCCGTCATCGCCAACAACGACTCGAAGCAGAAGAAGCAGCTGTGGAGCGAGTTGGGCACCGGCGACCCCATCGTGCGGTACCACGCCGACGACGAGCACGACGAGAGCTCGTGGGTGGCTCGCACCGTCCAGTCATTGCACGACAACGAGCAGCAGCAGTGGCGCGAGTTCGCGGTGTTCTATCGCACCAATGCGCAGGCGCGTGTGGTCGAGGAATCGCTCATCCGGTTGGGTGTGCCGTACAAGGTCGTCGGCGGCACGCGGTTCTACGACCGGCGCGAGATCAAAGATGCCATGGCGTACTTGCGCGCTGTCGTGAATCCGGCCGACGAGGTCAGCATCAAGCGGGTGTTGAACGTGCCCAAGCGGGGTGTCGGCGACACCAGCGTGGGCAAGCTCGACGCACTGGCCGCGGCACAGGGCACCAACTTCGCGCAGGCCATGCGTCACGCCAGCGAGGCAGGGGTCAGTGGCCCGGCGCTGCGCGGGGTCGAGGCATTCGTGCAGCTGCTCGACGACCTGTCGCTGATGGTCATCGAGCCGGCCACCCCCGAGGCGCCCGATGCGTTGCCGGCTGCCGGCCCGGCTGATGTGCTGCAGAACGCGCTCGAGATGTCGGGCTACTTTGCCGAGCTCGAGGCCGAGGCATCGGTCGAATCGAACGGTCGGCTCGAGAACCTGGGCGAGCTGATCGGCTCGGCACGCGAGTACACACGCGTCGACGAGTTCCTCGAACAGGTGGCCCTGGTGGCCGACACCGATGATCTCGACGAAGACAACCGCGTGGTGCTGATGACCTTGCACTCGGCCAAAGGACTCGAGTTTCCCAACGTCTTCCTGCTGGGCATGGAAGAAGGTGTCTTCCCGCACTCCCGAGCGCTGACCGAGCCGAAGGAACTCCAGGAGGAACGACGGCTGGCCTACGTCGGCATCACCCGCGCCCAGCAGCGGTTGCATCTGACCCACGCGTGGAGTCGCTCGTTGTTCGGCAACACGCAGTACAACCCGCCAAGCCGCTTCCTCGACGAGATCCCCGCCGAACTGATCCAGGCCAAGGGCAACGCCACTGGTCGCAGTTCGTACGGCCGGCAGAGCTATCGCGACCGCGATCGCAGCCACAGCGAACCCGCTCCCTACCGCCGTCGCAGCCCGCTGTCGTCGTTCGATCCCGACGAAGATGCCGCCGAGGCACATCGCGAGCGCGTGGTCGAGGCCGCCATGCGTGCCAGCCAGAACCGACCCGCCCCATCGGGCGCCGACGCAATCGGCCTACGCACCGGCGACGACGTGTCGCACCCCACCTTCGGCGAGGGCATCATCGTCGAGGTCCGCGGCGAGGGCGAACGCGCCGAAGCCACCATTCGCTTCCGCGACGTGGGAACCAAGCACTTGTCGCTGGCCTGGGCACCCCTGACCAAGCTGTGATCATCCACCACGTCCGGCGGACGATCTCGTTCTTCGTCCTCGGTGCGGCATCTGGTGCGGCGGCCGGTCTGGCCGCGTTCGTCTTGCTGGAATCCCTCGATCGCGTCACCGAATGGCGCATCGAAAACAGTTGGTTGGTTTGGCTGTTGCCCGTCGGTGGGTTGGTGGTGGGGGCCGCGTATCACTGGCTGGGCGGCCGGGCGCGCGGCGGCACCGCGCTGGCTGTCAGCGAGGCACATGCCTACACCACGGGCAGCCCGGCGCGAATGGCTCCGCTTGTGTTCGTCGGCACCGTCGTCGGCCATCTGGTCGGCGCGTGCATCGGCCGCGAGGGGGTGGCGGTGCAGATGTCGTCGTCCATCACCGATGCCGGTGCGCGACTGTTCCGACTGGATCACGATCACCGGGCGATGTTGGCCAGGGCCGCGCTGGCCGGGGGCTTCGGGGCCGTGTTCGGTGTGCCGTTGGCCGGGCTGGTGTTCGCCACCGAGGTCGCCCGCCGGCGCACGGTCCGCGCCGTCGCGGCCTCGGTCCCGGCCGCGTTCGTGGGCGATGCCGTCGTCCGAGCGCTGGGGCGTTCGCACGACCGCTTGCCACACATCTCGGTACCGTTCGACGTCGGCGCAGCTGTCGGTCTGATCGTCGGCGGTCTGATCATCGGTCTGGTCGCCCGGCTGTTCGCTGCCGTCGTACCGGCGGCCAAGGCGCTGACCGCGCAGCATGTGCCGTGGCCCTGGTTGCGTCCCGCGCTGGGTGGCGCTGTCACCCTGGCACTGGTGGGCATGGTGGGCCGCGACTACCTGGGTCTGTCGATCCCGCTGCTGAACCATGCGCTGGCCGGCGACCACATCAACAGCTGGCAACCGGCACTGAAGTTGCTGTTCCTGATCGTTGCGTTGGCGTCGGGGTTCGTGGGCGGCGAGGTGACACCGCTGTTCGTCACGGGCGCCACACTGGGCTCGGTGTTGGCCGGACCGCTGGCCGTCGCTCCCACGGCGATGGCGTCACTGGGCCTTGCCGCGCTGTTCGGCGCTGCCGCGCACGTGCCGCTGACGTGCGCTGTCATGGCCGCCGAGTTGTTCGGCGCCAGCGCACTGGTTCCGGCGTTGGTGGTGTGCCTGTGCGCCCGCGCCGTTGCCGGCCGCACCAGCATCTACGAACACGACCTCAGCGAGGCCGCCGTGCGCGAGTGGGCGCCGACGTCCGGCGGGCCTCAGACAAACCCGGCCTGACCTGCGGCTCGTGCGTGGTTGCGTCAGCTGCGCTGGAGGACACGAATCGGCAACTCGCGCGGACCGCGGATCTGGCCGACGCTCCACTTCATGTTCTTGGTGGAGTCCAGTTCGAACCGGGGGAACCGCTGGACGAAGGTCTGCACCGCGACACGTACTTCCAGGCGGGCCAGGTTCGAGCCCAGACAGCGATGAATGCCCAGGCCGAACGCAGCATGACGGTTGACCTCGCGTTCGATGAGCACCTCGTCGGCGCGTTCGAACTCGGCGGGATCCAGGTTGGCCGCCGGAAACGGCAGCAGCACCCAGTCGTCCTTCTTCATCGGGCACCCGTTGAACTCCACGTCTTTGGCGACCATGCGCGCCATGGTGACCGGCGCATAGACCCGCAGGAACTCCTCGATGGCCGTGGGCCACAGCTCGGGCTGGTCGCCCAGACGCTGCAGGTCTGACGGCGTGCTGGCCAGATGCCAGATGCTGGAACCGATTGCGCTCCAGGTGGTGTCGATGCCGGCCAACAGCAACAAGACGATGCTGCCGCGCACGTGCTCGGCCGACAACGGCTGATCGAAGATGGTCGCCTTCATGAGGAAGTCGGTCAGGTCGTCGCGCGGGTTGTCGATGTGATCTTGGATCTGCACTTCGAGATACGCGTCCAAGCGCTCGAAGCCGGCCTCGCGCACCGCCGGCGCGTGATTCACACCTTCCAGGACGTCGTGCACGAAACCGCGGAACAGGTCGGCATCTTCCAGCGGAAAGCCCAACATGCGCGCAATGACGTTGACCGGGATGTCTTGCGCATACTGGGTGGCGGCGTCGATCTGATCGACATCGCCCATGGCGTCGATGCGCTCGTGGCACAGGGCGCGCACATCGCCCTCCCACGGATCGATCTTCTTCGGAGCGAACGGTGGCAGCAACAGCCGGCGCGCATGGTGATGGAAGGGCGGGTCGCTGGTGATCGGCGGGGCGCCGCCGATGGGCGCCTCGGCCAAGATCTCGCCGGTGTTGACGACCACGGCGCGCGAGGTGAAGTTGTCGGTGTCGTACGCGATGCGGGCGACGTCGGCGTGCGTGACCGGCAGCCACGTGCCGCCGTAGCGATCGCTGTGGGCCACCGGGCACTTGTCGCGAAGCTCGCCCCAGATCTCGTGGGCATTCTCGTTGTACTCGGGGTCGGCGTGATCGAAGTCGGTCACCCAATCGGTGACGGGGCCATAGAGGCTCTGCGACTCGTCGTGCTCGAGGGTCTCGCTCATATCTGGTCTCCAGTCACAGGGGCGCGCTCAGTCGTCGGTCGACGAGATCGCCAGCTCGGGGCAGTTGGCGATGGCCAGGCGGGCCTTGTCGGCGAGCTCGGGCGGTACGGTGCCGTCGCCCAGGACGTGCGCCGTCCCATAGTCGTCGACATCGAAGAGCTCGGGCGCCAGCGCATAACAACGGTTGTGGCCCTGGCATTTCTCGCTGTCGATGTGCACTCGCATGCCACGACTGTACGGCATTTTGTGAGACAAGGGAACCGGAAATGTCTCAGTGTCTCGCAGACCAGTTACCAGCAGAACCTGCGAAACGCCGGGGCGGTCAGAGCAGGCCGGCGGGGTTCTCCTGGCGCTCGGCGCGCTCCATGCGCTCGACCGGGTCGTGCCGCATCTCGGGATGGGTCAAGATCCAGAACCGCTCGTTGTGGATCGCTTCCACGACCTGGGCCGCGATGTCGGCCGGATCGATGCCCTCGTCGATGCCCTGGCGGAAGAACTGCTCCATCATCTGCGCCATCGGCGTTTCGGGCAAACCGGGTTCGCTGCCGAGACGCGGGTTCCACGTCTGGCTCTGCATCAGATTCGTCTTCACGAAACCTGGGCACAGCGCGCTGACCCGCACCGGCGAACCCGTCGTCGCCAGCTCGATGAACAGACCCTCGCTGAGCGCGACCACCGCCGTCTTGGTGACGTTGTACGGAGCCTCGCCCGGCACTGCCACCAGACCAGCCATCGACGCAGTGTTCACGATGTGCCCCTCGCCCTGATCTTCCATGATCGGCAGGAAGGCGCGGATGCCATGCACCACGCCGTACAGGTTGATGCCGACGACCCACTGCCAGTTGGCCATCGGACCGCGCCATGCATCACCCTTGCCCACGACACCGGCGTTGTTGCACAGCACGTGCGCTCCACCGAATCGGCGGACGGCCTCGTCGGCCAACGACTGCACCTCGACCTCGCTGGAGGTGTCGCACACGACGGTGTGCACATCGGCACCGCCCTCGGCCAGCGCGGCATAGGTCGAGCGCATCGTGACGTCGTCGATGTCGGCCAGCACCAGCTTCATGCCTTCGGCAGCGAAACGTTGCGCCATGGCCCGCCCGATGCCGCTGGCACCGCCGGTGATGACCGCCACCTTGCCCCGCAGTTCTTGCATTGGCGGACCCTACGCCTGCGGGCGACCGGCATTTCGACCCGGGCGCACGCGGCGACAGCGACAAACACACGACACGATTCGAGCGGTGGCGGCGACATACGGTGCCAGCCCATGACCACTGAACTGCTTTCGCCCCTGGACGCCCGCCGCACGTGGCGCAGCTTCGAGGCAGTGCACGGGATGATCTACTTCACGTCGATCGCGGCCGAGGAGTACGCGGCGGCCGGGGTGACGAAGAATCGCACCGGCTACTTCGCCTCGCGGGTGGCGGCGATGGGCCCGGTCGGCGCCGACGTCGTCATCGCCACCTTCTACAACTTCCACCCCGGACTGGTCCGCCATGCGATGAAGGACGCGTGGCAGATCACCACGCCAGCCACCTTGCTGGACGCACGGTTCCGGGCTGCGAAGCGTGCATTGCAGACGGCCTTCGACACGCACGTGGTCGGTTCGACCGACTTCGCTACGGCAGTGGACGCGCTGCGGCGCGCAGCGATGATCGCGTGCGAACGTCCCGAGGGCCGGCCTTTGTTCGCCGGCCACGCATCGCTGGCGTGGCCCGACAGCCCGGTGCTGGTGCTGTGGCACGCTCAGACGCTGTTGCGTGAGTACCGCGGCGACGGCCACATCGCCGCATTGACCGTCGAGGGGCTGAGCGGGTTGGACGCGCTGATCTCGCACGCGGCGTCCGGCGATGTGCCGGCAGAGGCGTTGCGGCTGTCGCGCTCGTACAGCGAGGTCGAGTGGGCGGCCGGTATCACGTCGATGGCTGAGCGCGGGCTGGTCGATGCATCAGGCGCGTTCACCGACGCAGGGCGAGCGCAGCGCACTCGCATCGAGGACACAACCGATCGCCTGGCACACGCGCCGTTTGCCGCGCTGGGTGCCGACCTGTGCTCGCAACTGCGCAGCATCGGCGCCAGGCTGACCGAACTGGTCGTCGCTGCCGGACTGATGACAGTGGACATGAATCGACTGACCGACAAGAGCTGACGATCTCGAGCGCTGCAGCGCCACCGGGGTGCACTGGCGGCGACCCCACTAGATTGACGCCGTGTCGTACCGGTACCTGTGGACCCCACTCGCGCTCGGTCCGGTCACCGCACGCAACCGCATCGTGTTCAGCGCGCACCTGACGAACTATGCCCGCGACGGCAAGCCCACCGAGCAGCACGCCGCCTACTACGCGGCCCGCGCCGCCGGTGGTGCCGGGCTGATCATCACCGAAGAGCACTCGACGCACCCCACCGATTGGCCATACGAGAAGCTGATCCACGGCTTCCATCGCGACGTGATCCCCGGCTACAAGCGCATCACCGATGCGGTTCATCGCCATCGCACGCCGATCTTTGCGCAGATCAACCACAACGGCGGGCAGGCATCGTCGATGTACTCACGGCTGCCCATCTGGGCACCCTCGGCGGTCGCCGATCCGTTGTTCCGCGAGGTACCCAAGGCGGTCGACCACGCCGAGATCGACGAGATCATCGCCGGCTACGCACTGGTTGCCGAGCATTGCGCCGAAGGCGGATTCGACGGCATCGAACTGCAGTGCAGCCATTCTTCCATCGTGCGCGGGTTCCTGTCGCCGGCGACCAACAAGCGGACCGACGAGTACGGCGGCAGCATCGAGAACCGCGCGCGCCTCTTGGTGCGCATCGTGGCGGCGGTGCGCCAGGTGGTCGGCAATCGGCTGGCGCTGGGCGTGCGGTTGTGCGGCGACGAACTGATCGAGGGTGGCACCACCATCGATGATGCCGTCGATGTCGCCAAGCTGGTCGAGGCCACTGGTCAGGTGGACTACATCAACACATCGATCGGCGTGGCCACGGCCAGCCTGTTCATGATCGAAGCAAGCATGCACATCCCGCCGGGCTACGCGATGTTCATCCCCAGTGCCTTCCGCAAGGCAGTCGACCTTCCCGTGGTCGGTGTCGGCAGGTTCAAGGATCCGTTGCAGGCCGAGCGCGCGTTGGCCGAAGGCCACTGCGACCTGGTTGGTGTGGTGCGCGCCCAGATCGCCGATGCCGACTTCGCCGCGAAGGCGCGTGCCGGCGCCACAGACGAGATCCGGCTGTGCCTCAGCTGCAATCAGGAGTGCGTCGGCCGCATGGGTTTGAACCGTTGGCTGGGCTGCATCGAGAACCCGCGCACGGGACGCGAGGCCCAGTACCAACGTGATGCCATTGCGGCATCGCGAGCCACCGCGCAGCCGCTCGAACTGGGGTCTGCCGGTCGCCAGCCGGTCGAACTGCAGCCGGCGAAGAAGACCGTGATGGTGGCGGGCGCGGGGCCAGCCGGGCTGCAGGCGGCCATCGCCGCGGCGCGCAACGGCCATCGGGTGAAGGTGTACGAGCAACGCGCCCAAGCCGGCGGCCAGGTGCGGTTGGCAGCCAGCGTGCCCAACCGCGCCGAGTTCGGCGACATGATCCGCAACCAGCTGACCGAATGCCGTCGCTTGGGTGTCACGATCGAGTACGGCGTGGGCGTGTGGCCGGGGCTGGTCGCCGAGCAACGACCCGATCATGTCATCGTCGCCACCGGCGCCGAGCCACAGCGACCGTGGTGGGTGCCCGGCGATGCCGTCAACGTGGCCGACGTGTGCCAGGTGCTGGACGGCTCGATGATCGGTGGTGGGCCGGCCAGTGGCGACGCGGTCGTGGTCGTCGACGAGATCGGCTTCCATCACGCCACCTCGGTGGCCGAACTGCTGGCCGACCGCGGCTGCCATGTCGAGATCGTGACGCCGGGAATGGTCGTCGGTCAGGATCTGGGCATCACCCTCGACATGGAGAACTGGTGGATGCGTGCCACGGCGAAGGGCATCGTGCAGTCGACCGACCTGGTCCCGATGGGCTTGGCCGGCAACGATCTGACGCTGCTGCACCACCCGACCGGCCAGAACCACACTCGTCATTTGGACTGGCTGGTCTTGGCCGTGCCCGGCACGCCCGTCGAGTGGCTGTACCACGACTTGAAGGCGGCGGGCGTCAGTGTGGAACGTGTCGGCGATTGCATCGCGCCGCGTCGCGCCCACGCAGCGGTGGTCGAGGGCGAACGCGCCGGGGCGGGCGTGCGATGAGCATGGAGGCGACGACCCCGCACGTGGCACCCGCGCAAGTAGCAGTCGTGATGGGCTCGACCAGCGACTGGTCCACCATGGGTC
This sequence comes from Acidimicrobiaceae bacterium, assembly GCA_031380045.1. Lineage (GTDB taxonomy): Bacteria > Actinomycetota > Acidimicrobiia > Acidimicrobiales > Ilumatobacteraceae > VFMC01. The sequence goes on along the minus strand of JANNFQ010000191.1, from coordinate 2,253 downwards.
GGGCGGTCGAGGTGTTGCAGTCGTTCGGCATTCAGCCGCACGTGCAGGTGTTGTCGGCGCACCGCATGCCCGACGAGATGTTCGCCTTCGCCGAAGCCGCGCACATCAACGGGTTGCGCGCCATCATCGCCGGCGCAGGCGGGGCCGCGCACCTGCCCGGCATGTTGGCCGCGAAGACCACCGTGCCCGTGCTGGGCGTGCCGGTGGCCACCCGTCATCTGGGCGGTCAGGACTCGCTGTACTCCATCGTGCAGATGCCGGCAGGCATTCCGGTGGCCACCTTCGCGATCGGCGAGGCGGGAGCGACGAACGCCGCACTGTTCGCAGTGGCGCTGCTGGCCGCCGACGACGCGTCGTTGCACGATGCGCTGCTGGCATACCGCCGCCAACGTCACGACGACGCAGCCGGCAGCACGCTGCCGGCATCATGAGCCCGGCATCACGGCTCTTGCAGCTGCATGCGACGGCATCATCGTGAGCAGCAGCCCGATCCTGCCGCCGGCCATGCTGGGCATCCTGGGCGGCGGCCAACTGGGTCGTTACTTCGTGATCGCCGCGCGGGTCATGGGGTATCGAACGATGGTGTTGGAACCCGACCCCGATGCGCCCGCCGGGGCCGTGGCCGATGTGCACCTGGTTGCCCCATACGACGACCCAGCGGCGTTACAGCAGATGGCCGAGCACTGTTCCGTCGTGACCACCGAGTTCGAGAATCCTCCAGCCAGCGCACTGCACGCGCTTGCCGCGACCACACCGGTCCGGCCTTCCCCGGCTGCCATCGCCATCGCCCAGGACCGCCGGATCGAGAAGCAGTTCCTGGCCGATCACGGTGTGCCGACGGCCCCGTTCGCGATCATCGATTCGGCCGACGATCTGCACGATCACGGCATCGTGTTCCCGGCCATCCTCAAGACCGCGCGCCTTGGCTACGACGGCAAGGGTCAGATCACAGTTGCCGACCAACAGCAGTTGACCGACGCGTGGCAGTCACTGCACCGCGTCGCGTGCGTGCTCGAGCAACGCCTGCAGTTGCAGCGCGAGGTGTCGGTCGTGTTGGCGCGCTCGCCCGATGGCCACACCGCTGCGTACGCCGTCGCCGACAACACGCACGTCGACGGCATCTTGGACATCACGGTGGTGCCAGCGCGGGTGGCGCAATCCATCGCCGACAACGCACTCGGCCTGGCCGTGACCATCGCCACAGCACTGGACTACGTCGGGGTACTGGCGGTCGAGATGTTCGTGGTCGATGGTGCACTGGTGGTCAACGAGTTGGCGCCACGGCCACACAACAGCGGCCATTGGACCCTCGACGCCGCGTCCACCAGTCAGTTCGAGCAACAAGTGCGCGCAGTGTGTGGGCTGACCTTGGGCGACCCGTCGTTGGGAGTGCCGGCAGTGGCGATGGTGAACGTGCTGGGCGATCTGTGGTCGGGCGGAGAACCGCGTTGGCAGGCCGCGATCGACGATCCCGGCGCACATCTGCACCTCTACGGCAAACGCAACCCACGGCCCGGCCGCAAGATGGGCCACCTCACCATGACTGCGCCCTCGATCGACGAGGCCGCAAGTCGGGCACTAGCCTGCCGGGTTCATGCTCGCCGGGATATTCAGCTGGATCACTGATCTCACCGACACACTGAACGACGACTGGGCAACGAAGTGGACGTTTCTGGGCATCATCTTCGCGATCGCAGTCCTCGACTCGGTCATCCCCATCGTGCCCAGCGAGACCACGGTCATCATCGGGGGTGTCGCCGCCGCCCAGGGGGGCGCTCCGTATCCGCTCGCTCTCGTCATCGTTGTCGGTGCCGTCGGAGCGTTCTTGGGTGACAACTCGGCATACTCCATCGGCCACCGATGGTCACCGTCGTTCGAACGTCGCGCGGCCCGCAAAGAGAAGTTCCGTCGCAAGCTTGACTGGGCCCGCGCCCAGATCCGTGCCCGTGGCGGTCTGCTGTTGATCACGGCGCGTTTCATCCCCGGTGGCCGAACAGCGTTGACCCTGTCCAGCGGCATCACTCGACAACCGCGACCCTGGTTCATGGGATGGACTGCGATCGCCGCCACCATCTGGGCCAGCTACGCCGCTGGCCTGGGGTACGTGGTCAGTGGCGCAGTGGGCGACAACCACGCTTTGGCATTCTGGGTCGCGTTCGGCACGGCCATGTCCGTCAACGTGCTGATCGAGTTGATCCGCCACTTCCGCAAGCGTGGTCACGTTGCCGAAGTGACCACCAGCGACGCCAGCGC
>JANNFQ010000159.1:0-6278 GCA_031380045.1 Acidimicrobiaceae bacterium | reverse complement strand
GACGTGCCCAACCCTGGCGGCGTGCGCACGGTGCCGGTGATCGATCCATCGGCGGTCGTCGAACGCACCGTGCCGGTGGTGGCCGCGTCCAGCGGATTCCTCGACGCAGTACGCGGGCACATCTCGTCGGGTCGTTGGTTCGATGCGGGTCACGTCCAGCGCGCTGATCGCGTCGTGGTGATCGGCGCCGACCTGGCCCGTGATCTTGGCATTGCGTCGGTGGCAGCACAGCCCGGTCTGTCGATCGGCGACGAGTTGTTCGTGGTGATCGGCATCGTCGACCAGGCGCCGCGCGATCGGGGTCTGCTCGGTGCGATCATCGTGCCCAGCACCGTGGCGGCGGCTCGCTTCGGCGTCACCCGTCCAGAGCGCGTCGTCATCGAGACCGCGCTGGGCGCAGCATCACTGATCGCCACTCAGGCGCCCACGGCGCTGAACCCGAACGCTCCCGAGAGTCTGTCGGCCACCGCACCGGCCGAGCCGACGCGCACGCGCGACGATGTGCAGACTGATGTGAACGGACTCTTCCTGTTGCTGGGTCTGATCTCGCTGGTGGTCGGCGCGATCGGCATCGCCAATGTCACCCTGGTCACCGTCATGGAGCGCATCGGCGAGATCGGACTGCGACGAGCACTGGGCGCTCGACGATGGCACATCGCCGGGCAGATGCTGTGCGAGTCGGCAGCCATGGGACTGGTCGGTGGCATCGTGGGCGCAAGTCTGGGAATCGTCACCGTGGTCGGAGTGTCGGCCGATCGAGACTGGACTCCCCTGCTGGATCCCTGGCTTCCTTTTCTGGCGCCTCCGGCCGGCGCTCTGGTCGGCCTGATCGCCGGCGCCTATCCCGCGATTCGAGCAGCACGAATGGAGCCAGTCGAGGCGCTGCGCTCGGGAGTCTGATCCACGCCAACGCTGCCGTTCGTTGGGTGGGCTCCGCGTCGCCACCGCTAGTCTCACCGCCGGGGAGCAAGCCCCGTCATCAGTCCGTGTCACTCGAGGGAGCAACGTGCCCGACACCATCACCATCACCGACGACCGAACCGGCAAAACCGTGACGGTCCCGATCACCGACGGTGTCTTTCCGGCATCGGCTGTACGCGAACTGGATGCATCGCTGTACATCTACGACCCGGCGTACATGCAGACCGCCGCGTGCAAGAGCGCCATCACCTACCTCGATGGCGATGCCGGCATCTTGCGCTATCGCGGTTACCCCATCGAACAACTGGCCGAGAAGAGCACCTACCTGGAAGTCGCCTACCTGCTGTTGAACGGCGAACTGCCGACCACCGAACAGCTGGCGGTGTGGACCGACGAGGTCGTGCACCACACCTTCATCCACGAGAACATGCGCAAGCGGTTCGTCGATGGGTTCCACTACGACGCGCACCCCATGGGCATGTTCGTCAGCTCGCTGGCCGCGTTGGGCACGTTCTACAACGATGCGAAGGACATCCACGACAAGGACAGCCGCGACAAGCAGATCCTGCGACTCATCGCCAAGACGCCCACGCTGGCCGCAATGGCATACCGGTTCTCGGTCGGGTTGCCCTTCGTGTATCCCGACAACGACCTCAGTTTCCCGGCCAACTTCTTGAACATGATGTGGAAGGTGGGCGAGTACGAGGTCGACCCGCGCCTCGAACGCGCCATGGACGTGTTGTTCATCCTGCACGCCGACCACGAACAGAACTGTGGCACCACCGCCATGCGCGTGGTCGGCTCCAGCCACGCCGACCCGTACTCGTCGGCAGCGGCCGCAGCATCGGCGCTGTACGGCCCGTTGCACGGCGGCGCCAACGAGGCAGTCGTGCGCATGTTGACCGACATCGGCAGCGTCGACAACGTTCCCGCATTTCTCCAAGAGGTCAAGAGCGGCACGGGCAGCCGCCTGATGGGATTCGGCCATCGGGTCTACAAGAACTTCGATCCGCGAGCCACCATCATCAAGAAGACCGCGTACGACGTCTTCGAGGTCACCGGCAAGAACCCATTGCTCGACATCGCGCTGAAGCTGGAAGAAGCCGCGCTCAGCGATTCCTACTTCATCGATCGCAAGCTGTACCCCAACGTGGACTTCTACTCCGGCCTCATCTATCAGGCGCTCGGTTTCCCCGTGGCGATGTTCACGGTGCTGTTCGCCATTCCCCGCACCGTCGGTTGGCTGGCGCACTGGCAGGAGCTGTTGGAAGACAAGGACCAGAAGATCAGCCGCCCGCGTCAGTGGTACGCAGGTGTCGGTGAACGGGCGTACGTACCCCTCGCCAGTCGCTGAGCGGGCCGGCGCGAAACATCCACGAAACTCGCGGGTCGATCGCTTCCACACCACTGGCGTGGTCCGTATGGTTGACAGCAATGGCAGCCGCACGAGTGCTCGTGGTCGACGACGAACCAACGGTTCGCGACGTCGTTGCGCGCTATCTGGAACGCGATGGATACACCGTTCGCGAGGTGTGCGACGGCAGTGAGGTGGCCGCCGCGGTCGAGGCGTTTCAGCCCGACCTCATCGTGCTCGACATCATGCTTCCCGGCCGATCGGGCCTCGATGTGCTGCGCGATCTGGCCCATCGCGTCCCAGTCATCCTGCTGACTGCGCGCATCGACGAGACCGATCGCGTGCTGGGACTGGAGCTCGGCGCCGACGACTACGTCGTCAAGCCGTTCTCGCCTCGCGAGTTGGTCGCGCGGGTGCGCAGTGTGTTGCGTCGGGCCAGTGCACCGGCTGGACCCGCAGTGCTTCACTTCGACCAGCTCTCCATCGACATCACCGCCCGTGAAGTGAGCGTAGGCGGCACCACCGTTGCGTTGACTGCGAAAGAGTTCGACCTGTTGACACACTTGGCCTCGCATCCGCGACAGGTGTTCTCCAGGGCGCAACTGCTGGCCGCTGTGTGGGATTCGTCGCCCGACTTCCAAGACCCGGCAACGGTCACTGTGCACGTCCGCCGGCTACGCAACAAGATCGAGCGCGATCCCGAGCAACCCCGTTGGATCTCCACGGTGTGGGGTGTTGGATACCGGTTCGAGCCATGAGCCGGCGACTGGTCCTGGGCCTCGGTGCGTTGGTGGTGTTCACAGTGGTGCTGGCCGAGATCATGTTGCGTCCGCCGGCCGGCGATCGTTTGCACCTGTGGATGATCATCATCGGACCTGCCCTGTTGGCCATCGCCGTCACGCCGCTGCTGGCCCACTGGGTCAGGCGTCGCGCCAGCGTCGCCGGGGTCGGGTTGACCGTGGCGCTGTGTTCGTTGGCGTTGGGTGCCGTGTCGTCGTCGGCCGCCTCGAACGCCATGTTCGTCTCGTCGCACGACTACCGCCTGTTTCTGGTTGTGCTGGTGGTGTCGTCCGGCATCGCCTTGATCGTCGGCAGCCAACTCACTCGACCGCTGGCTCGAGACCTGCACCGTCTCGGCCAAGTAGCGGCAACCGTCACCGAGGGCGATCTGTCGGTGCGCACCGGCATCGACCGCACCGACGAGGTCGGAGCCGCCGCGCAGGCCATCGACACCATGGTCCAGACCCTCGCCAGCGCCGACGCCGAGCGCAGCCGCTTGGCCGCGGCCCGGCAGCACTTGTTCACCAGCATCGGCCACGATCTGCGTACGCCTTTGGCGGCGATGCGAGCCGCAGTCGAAAGCATCGAAGACGGCGTCGCCACCGACCCGCGACACTCACTCGCCGTGCTCGGCATCCAGCTCCGAGCAATGGACGCGATGCTCAGCCAGCTGATCGAGTTCTCGCGCCTCGAGTCGGGCCATGTCACCACCGAAGTCGAGCGTGTCTCGCTGACCGAGTTGGCGGACGAGTGCATCGAGGCGCTGACACCTCTGGCAACGGCACGAAAGGTTCGGCTGGTGCTGGCCGCAGATGGACCGGCGATCGTGACCGGCAGCGACCTCGAACTCTCGAGGGTGCTGCGTAACCTGGTCGACAACGCCGTGCGGCACAGCCCCGACGACACCGAGGTGACCATCGAGATCGGCAGTGACGCTCAGGCGGTGCGTCTGTCCGTCATCGACTGCGGCTCTGGATTTCCGCCCGACTTCCGCGATCGAGCTTTCGAACCGTTTCACCGCGCCGACCCGTCGCGCAATGCCCGAACCGGCAACACCGGGCTGGGCCTGGCCATCTGCCGCGCCATCGTCCAGTCGCACGGCGGCTCGATCTCGCTGGGCGACGGGCCCCGCGGCCAAGTGCACGTCATCCTTCCCGCCGCACCCCCACGATCCATCCCCCGCGCCACCATTGGAGTGCCCTCATGACCATCCAACTCGACGCGTCAGAGGTCGACCGTCACGCGCCACGATCGCAGCCGCCACGAGCGCCCACGTGGGCGGCACCACTCAGTGGACTGTTGTCTGCCGCAGCCGCGGTGTGCGTGGGACTGTTCATCGCAGCCATCATCGATGTCGACTCGCCGCTCGAAGCAGTGGGCAGCGAGTTCATCGACCACACACCGAAGTGGCTGAAGATCCGTGCCATCGATTGGTTCGACACCAACGACAAGCTGGCGCTTCGAGTCGGCATGGTCGTGACCATCGGCATCATCAGTCTGATCGTCGGCACGCTCGCCCGCCGTTGGCCCGTCGTCGGGCCAATCGGCATCACGGTGTTCGGCGTGGTCGGCGCCATCGTTGCGGTTGGCCGACCCGACGGAGGGCGCTCGTCCGCAGTTGCACCCATCGTCGGTGCAGTGATCGGCGCAGCGCTCATCTGGTACCTCATCGCGCTGGTGCGCGCCGGCGACGGTGCGCCTGCCACGCCCGGACTCTCCCGAATTCCCAGCGGCTGGGATCGTCGGCGGTTCATGACCGCGACCGGCGCCGTCGCCGGAGTCGCGGTCTTTGCCACGGTCGTTGCGCGGCGACGCGAGGCCGATCGAATCGAGCAGATCCAAGCAGCGGTCCCCGACTCGTTGCCCCCCGTTGCAGCGGGCGACGTTCTGGGAGGCGAGGTCATGTCGGCCGCACCGCCAATCCCCGCCGCGGCGACGCTCAGCCCTGTCACGCCATTCATCACGCCCAACAACGAGTTCTACCTGATCGACACCGCGCTGTCGTTGCCGCGCATCAACCTCGACTCGTGGAAGGTGCAGATCGGCGGCCGTGTCGACGCGCCTTTCTCGTTGTCCTACAACGATCTGCTGGCGCGTCCGCAGGTCGAGCGCGTCGTGACCATCGCCTGCGTGTCGAACGAGGTGGGCGGCAACCTGATCGGCAACGCCGTCTGGCAGGGCGTGCTGCTGGCCGACCTGTTGAACGAAGCCGGCGTGCAGTCCGATGCGCAGCAGGTCTTCAGCACCTCGGTGGACGGATGGAACTGCGGGTTCCCCATCGAGGTCGCGATGGACGGCCGCGACGCCATGATCGCCATTGGCATGAACGGTCAGCCGCTGCCACCACGGCATGGCTTTCCGGCACGGTTGATCGTGCCCGGCGTGTACGGCTACGTCAGCGCCACGAAGTGGCTCAGCAAGATCGAGCTGACCACCTGGGATGAGGCCGTCGGCTACTGGGTGCCCCGAGGCTGGTCTCGCGATGCCCCCGTCAAGACGCAGTCGCGCATCGATGTACCGAGGCGCGACGACAGTGTGGTTGCCGGCCCTACGCCCATCGCCGGCATCGCCTGGGCGCAGCATCGCGGCATCGCCAAGGTCGAGGTGCGCGTCGATGGTGGTGATTGGCACGAGGCCACGCTCGCCACCGATGTCACCAACGACACGTGGCGTCAATGGTTGTACCAGTGGGACGCAACGTCGGGCGAGCACACCATCCAAGTGCGAGCGACCGACAACGACGGTCAGACGCAGACCGAAGAAGTCGCCCGTCCCGATCCCGACGGCGCCACCGGCTGGCACACCCGAACCATCCAGGTCGGCTGACCAATCGTCGCCATGTTGCAACCGCTCACCTCTCGTTTGCTTCAACCGATCGTCGGCCGATCGCAGTCGGATTCGGGGCGCTGAACGGCGACGTGATTGGTGAGTGCCGTGTGCTCGGACGATGACCTCGGCGACGGTCGTTCGTGGTCGCCGTGTGGCATGAAATCCTTTGTTCATATAGATTTCAGGGTTGCCAGGGTGGGCGAACGTCTGTACGATTAGGTGATGTCGACGGAAGGGTGCCTCGAAGAGATCGTGTCCTTCGACGACCTCGTCGAAGCCTTGGGACACCATGAACGATTCGGTGCCAAACTCGCGTTGGCCGCAGCACAGTTGAACGTGTCAGGAATGTGGGCCGCAGACAGCGCGGTGACGATGGGCGCCTGGCTGAAACAAC
>JANNFQ010000143.1:0-3803 GCA_031380045.1 Acidimicrobiaceae bacterium | reverse complement strand
CCCTTGGGCACCACGCCAACGGTGGTGGCGCTGCCAGTGGGCGAAGGTTTCACGGTGACGCCAGGCGACCTGGCCTTCATCCTGTTCCAGATCAAGATCGCCGAGGCTCACGTGGCCAACACCACGTCGGCCACGGGCCCGTGCGGCGCCCTTCTCGGTCAGGCGCCCACTCAGCTGGCCAGCCCGTTCCTGTCGGGTGGTCTGCGTACGGTTGACGGCTCGTGCAACAACCTGGCGAATGGCGCGACCTCTTGGGGCGCAGCGAACACCGCTTTCCCTCGCCTGACCAGTCCGGTGTTCCAGACCACCGAGCCGGCCCCGCCGGGCTTCCCACCGTCGTCCGGGTCGTCGTACACCGTCAGAGGCGCCGGCACCTTCGTGTACGACACCGAACCGCGAGTTGTCAGCAACTTGATCGTCGATCAGACCTTCACCAATCCCGCCGCCGTGCAGGCCGCCGGACCGGCGACAGCAGCATCCACCCCCAATTACGAGACACTGCCGATCCCCAACGTGACCACTGATGTCGGACTCTCGCCGCCGTTCAACGGCATGTTCACGCTGTTCGGGCAGTTCTTCGATCATGGTGTCGACCAGACCACGAAAGGTGGTGGAACGGTCTTCGTGCCGTTGCGCGACGACGATCCCCTGGTGGCCGGACCCGACCACGACTTCTCGACGGTGGCCGACAACCTGCCACCCAACCGGCGCTTCATGCCCCTCAGCCGCGGCACCACCACCAATGCCTTGAACACCGATACCTCATGGGTCGATCAGAGCCAGACGTACGCGTCGCATCCGTCGCATCAGGTGTTCCTGCGCGAGTACGTCGACAACGTCGATGGTCGCCCGGTGTCCACCGGCAAACTGCTGGGCGGCATCTTGCCGGCGGGCGCCCCGGCCGGCACCGATCCGGGCATGGCCACGTGGGAGAGCACCAAGCGACAGGCCGCCGATCTGCTCGGCCTCAAGTTGGTGGACACCAACGTGGTCAGCGTTCCCGAGATCTTGGTCGATCCCTACGGAAAGTTCGTTCCCGGCCCGGCCCGCGGCCTTCCCCAGTACGTCACCACCACCGGGTTGGTCGAGGGCGACCGCGCCGGCGGCGGCGTGCCGGTGCCGAACAACGCAATCTTCTTCGAGACGCCGTTCCTGACCGACATCGCCGACGACTCGAACCCGGTGTTCGATCCGAGCACCAAGCCGCCGGGCTTCGTACCGAACGCAGCAAAGTTGAACGCCCACTTCATCGCCGGTGACGGTCGCGTCAACGAGAACATCGGGCTGACATCAGTGCACCAGGTGTTCCACTCAGAGCACGACCGTTTGGTCGACCAGATCAAGGATGTCCTCACCACCGACCTCTCCCCGGCCGGTGTTGCCGCGCTGCCAGAGTGGCAGTCGCCGCTGGGGGCCGGCGGATGGAACGGCGAGCGTCTGTTCCAGGCCGCCCGCTTCATCACCGAGATGGAGTACCAGCACCTGGTGTTCGAACAGTTCGCCCGCAAGATCCAGCCGGCGATCAACGTGTTCTCGCCTCGACTCAACGTGAACGCTTCAGTCAGAGCCGAGTTCGCTCACGCTGTCTACCGCTTCGGACACTCGATGCTGACCGAGACCATCTCGAGGACGAACGTCGACCTGTCGAACAACGACATTCCGTTGCTGCAAGGTTTCCTGAATCCGGCGGCGTACTTCGACAACGGGTCCGGCGGGCGCTACACGGCAGCCGAGGCGGCGGGCGCGGTGATCATGGGCATGTCCGACCAGACCGGCAACGAGATCGACGAGTTCGTCACCGATACCCTTCGGAACAAGCTGTTGGGACTGCCGCTGGATCTGGCGACGATCAACATCACCAGGGCACGGTCCGAAGGTGTCGCGCCGCTGAACGTTCTGCGACGTCAGCTGCACAACCAGACGGGCGCTGCCGAGCTGGCGCCCTACATCAGCTGGATCGACTTCGGTCAGAACATGAAGCACGACGCTTCGCTGATCAACTTCGTGGCCGCCTACGGCCTGCACCCGACGATCCTCACCGATGTCGGCCCCGACGGCCAACTGGTCGACGATCCTGCCACCCCCGCGGACGAGACAGCAGACAACGGCCCGGCCACGCCGGCTTCACGACGCTTGGCCGCACAGCGCATCGTCGATCCGGTGGTCGGCGATCCTCTGGTTCCCACCGATGCGACGGACTTCATGTTCAGCGCCGGCGCGTGGGCCAACATCGGCGCGGCATCGCAGACCGGTGTCGACGACATCGACCTGTGGGTCGGTGGCCTGGCCGAGACCCGAGTGCCCTTCGGCGGCATGCTGGGCAGCACGTTCAACTTCGTGTTCGAGAACCAGATGGCCGATCTGCAGGACGCAGACCGGTTCTACTACCTCGAGCGCACTGCGGGCACGAACCTGCTCAGCTCGCTCGAGGGCAACAGCTTCGCCGAGCTGTTCATGCGCAACACCACCGCCCATTCGTTGAAGGCCGACGCGTTCTCGACGGCCGACTGCAAGTTCCAACTGGCCAACCTGAACGGCACGCCGGCAGGGTTCACGGCCTCGGGTCCGGTGGTCGCCAATGACGCGACCACCGAGTGCAACGAGAACGCCCTGTTGCGACGCCTTCCCGATGGCACCATCCAGTACCAGCTCGCCAACAGCGTCGATCCGCCTGGAATCAATGGCCAATCGGTGTACAACGGCACCAACAACACCGACCGTGCGTCGGGCGGCAACGACAGCGACACCTTCTGGGGTGGGTTGGGCAACGATGTCATCGAAGGTGGGGCCGGCGCCGATGTGGCGCTGGGCGGCGAGGGCCGCGACTTCATCACCGACAGCAATGGCGACGACATCCCGTCGGGTGGTCCGGGCAACGACGTGATCAGCGCGGGCCCGGGCCTGGACATCGTGTTCGGCGGCGACGGCAGCGACTTCACCGACGGTGGAGCGAACACCAATGAGACCTTCGCCGGCTCGGGCAACGACTTGGTCATGGCCGGGCTGGGCGGCGACGCGGTGCAAGGCGATGGCGGCGACGACTGGCTGGAGGGCGGCGACCAGGGCGACGGCCTCAGCGGCGATAGTGGCAGCCCGTTCTTCCTGGACGAACTGCAGCGTCCGGGGCACGACGTCTTCCTCGGTCAGACGGGCGATGACCGTCTCGACGGCGAGGGCGGCGACGACATCTCCGTCGGCGGCCCGGGTCTCGACCGCATCAACGGTGCGGCAGGGTTCGACTGGCAAACGGCAGGTGTCGCCAACCAAGGCGACAGCGTCGGGGTCGACTTCGACCTGACGAACCTGCTGCTGGCAGTGGGCAACCCGATCGATACCAGCGACCGCTTCTTGCTGGTCGAGGCGCTGTCCGGCAGCACTCTCAACGACACCATCCGTGGCGACAGCATCGTGCCGGCAAACCTGTTGACAGGGGCGGTGGTCGGTAGCGACAACCTGACTGCGGCCGGCATCGCCCGGATCAGTGGCCTTTCCGCCATCTTGCCGGCGGGTGCCACCACGTGGGGGGCCGGCAACATCTTGATCGGCGGCGCGGGCAGCGACGTGCTGGAAGGCCGCGGTGCCGACGACGTGATCGACGGCGACCGTCAGCTGCAAGTACGAATGAGCGTGCGCAACAGCCCGGCGGGTGCGCAGATCGGCTCGGCCGATGCCCTCAACCAGCCCTACGTGGTCGGCAGCCCGATCACCTTGCAGCAGGCGATCCTGGCCGGCACGGTCGACACGGGCAACATCGCCCTGGTGCGCGAGATCGTGAACGCACCGAACGCCGGCGACCTTGATAC
>JANNFQ010000130.1:0-1505 GCA_031380045.1 Acidimicrobiaceae bacterium | reverse complement strand
GTCAGGTTACGCGTGGCCAAATGAGTGCGGAACGGCTCGTTGATGCACTCGGCCAACGTGGCCACCACGACGGCCCGGCCGCCCGTGTGCTGGGCGGCATCGGCCAGAGCATCGGCAGCCGTGTACCACGCGGCCGGGTCGTTGTCGGCTCCGGGCGGGGCATCCAGCACCAGCATCGTGGCGTCCTGCGGGCCGTCCATGACCGCGGTGAAGCACGCCGTCATCGCGGCCCGGTCGCCCCACATGAACGTGTGGTAGTCCAACGGATTGCTGACCGCCACCAGTTCCGTCAGGGTCGACTCGATGCGCCGACGATGATCGTCCGAGAACTCGTCGAAGGTCAGCGGTCCGCCCTCTGCCCGATCGGCGACCAGCGATGCTTCGCCACCAGAGCAACTGAGCGACACCAGCGAGCCGCCCTGTAGCGGGCCGTCGCGATCCAGCAGTTTCAACGTCTCGACCAGTTCGGCAGGCGTGGTCACAGTCGCCACCCCGTAGCGAGCGAACAGAGCGTCGTACGCAGCAGCGCGCCCCGACATCGAGCCGGTGTGCGACGTGGCGATGAGTGCGCCGGCCGCCGATCGACCGGTCTGCAGCGCGACGATAGGCACGCGCTGCTGGGCAGCGCGACGAGCTACGACCGCGAACTGTTGCGGATCGCGGACGGCCTCGAGGAACAGCCCGATGCAGGTGATGCGATCATCGTCGAGCATCGCGTTGATGCAATCTTCCATGCCGATACTGGCCTGGTTGCCCACGCTGACCATGGCGCCCAGACGCAATCCGCGTTGTTGGAAGGTGAGGTTGACGGCTACGTTGCCGCTCTGCGAGATGATGGCGGCGCCGCGCTGGAACGTGCCGCATCCGTGCTCGTCGGGCCACAGCGCGACGCGGTCGAAGGTGTTCACGTAGCCATAGCAGTTAGGCCCCAGGAAGGGCACGTGGCCCGCCGCCTGAAGCAGCTCGTCCTGCAGGTGATCGTCGCCCGACTCGGCGAAACCCGAGCCGTAGCACACCGCACCTCCGGCGCCCATGGCCGCGAGTGTCCGCATCGACGCGATGGTCACGTGCCGATTCACGCCAAGGAACACCGAATCTGGCGCATCGGGCAGTGCGTCGAGCGACGGAACGCAGGGCACGCCGGCGACCTCGGTGCGGGTGGGGTGCACGGGCCAGAGGGTTCCTGGAAATCCCAACTTCTGGCACTGCCGGATCACTCGCTCGGCGGGCGCGCCACCGACGACCGCGATCGATCGCGGGGCGAACAGACGGCGCAGGTCGGGCATGAGTGCAGAGATCTCCGTAGTTGGCGGCGAGGCGCCGATGCAGCGTCCCGACAATACCTGAACGATTGATCAGAGAACTTGCCGATGCATCAGCCGACGACGATTTCAGTGTCACGGTTGTAGCAGACTGCTGGCCATGGAGCATCTCGGACTCGACGTCGATCTCGCGTATCTGTCAGCCACCGAGGCACTGTCCATGTTCCGGGCGGGCACCCTGTC
>JANNFQ010000119.1:0-4219 GCA_031380045.1 Acidimicrobiaceae bacterium | reverse complement strand
TCGTATTGGAGAGCCCGTTGTTCGACGCGTTGACGCGGGTGAAGCTGAGGCCGCCCTGGTCGCCGCCGGCGACGAAGATGCCGTGGGCGCCGTTCGAGAAGGAATTGACATCGGTGACCTAACACACGGTGGTGCACGCCGGCGTGTTGGGTTCGAAGTTGACCGTGGCGGTCGAGCCGTCGTCCAAGGTGATCTGCAGGCCGTCGAGCTGGCCGGTGAACCCGTTGGCCCACAGCGAAGCAGTCTGCATCGAGAAGTACAGCACCTCGTGGGCGGAGTAGGGCTGGCCCGAGAGTGCGTTGCCCGACACGCGAGTGACCCAGTCGGGATCGGTGTCGCTGCCGAAGGTGGCGCCGGTGGCGCCCTGCGTCGACTCGAACCAGCGCAACTGGTTGGTGGCGCCGTCGAGGCTCCACTTGTTCCAGGTCTTGGCCGGGTCGACGATGTCCTTGGCGAAGTAGGGCTCGGCGCCCAAACGGTCGCCGTACCAGTCGGGCTTCGCGTCGCCCACGTACGGCTCGGTGTAGATGTTCAGGTACCAGTCGCGCGGATCGGTTGCATGCGTCGCGCCGGTCTTGGTGAAGTACGTGATGCCGGCAATCTCTTCCAGCTTGATGTCGTCGCGCCCGAACAGCGTTGTCGGCGAGAAGTACATCTCGGTCTTCGCGCCGGCCACCGTGGCGGCGGCAACGATGCTGCCAACCGGGAAACCGGGGGCACCGTCGGTTGCGTTGGCCGCAACGTTGTTGCCCGCTGCGCCGACCAGGTTCGGTGTGACGGTGATCTGGATGTTCGAAGGAGGTTGAGCGGCTTTGAGGACCCCACCTCCGGTGATCATCACCATCGGTGCGATGATCGCACCGGCGACGATCGCCTTGAGCCGGCTGGCTGTGAAGCTTCTGGAGGGATGCATCTCGCTGTCTTCTCCTTGGTACCCGAAGAGGTACCCGTGTGGGATGTTGACGAACTTTCTGAGCTGTGATTCGGCGAGCAACCCGCGTTGGTAGACGGTTTCACCACGTGAAACCACCCCTCGATGAACGACTCTCCGCCGCATTCAACATAGGCGACCACATAGTTACTTCACACGCAGCAGCGCATATCTTGAGAGTGATTGAACTGTTCGATTCGAATCGCAATAGTGATCATTTCGGTCGTCTCTCACCACCCGATGGTGTCGTTGAGCACCCATTCAGGTGGCAGCACGGCGGGTATTTCGCGGCCGAAACACGGCACGAACTGGCTCTTGAGCAGCCCGCTGATCGATCGGCCGGTCCCAAATGCCGGAGAATGGGTTTGGAGAGGCCTCCCACGTCAATCATCCGAGCGGGTGACCAGAAAAGTAGCCGGTGCAGAGCTAGCCACGAATCAACACACCATGGTGCGCACACGCGGCTGCTAGCAATCGAATTAATGAACGCAATACGTGGATGTTGGATCACTCTCTGCACCTGACGTTCTGCACACATCTCGACCTCGTTGCTGAGGCATCCACGCATGCCGTGCGATGCCTGGCTCGCGAGCGAGACGCGCCCGGACATAAGGTGCTCCCTCGTGAGCATCGACGTGGCCAGATGAACATCGAAGTGGGCCTGCGCGGCGAGGCGTCGATGGTGGTCAGTGATGCCGACACGGCTCACGCGATGCGATCGGGCACGCTGCACGTGCTGGCTACGCCGCGGGTCATCGCCCTGGTCGAAGAGGCCACCGTGGCCGCCGTCGCCGGCCGCATGCCCGATGGACACACCTCGGTGGGCATGCGCGTGCAGATCGATCACCTGCAGCCGACGGCAATCGGCACCCAGGTGATGGCCGAGGCCACGCTGGAAAAAATTGACGGTCGACGACTCACGTTCACCGTCTCGGCGTCCGATACCAGAGGGTTGGTGGCCGCAGGAAAGGTCACCCGCGTTCTGGTGGAGGTCGACCGATTCAACAGCAAAGTGCACTGATCCGCCGGCTGGCGCTTGCCGCCGGCCTTGCCCTCGCGCTGGCCGCGTGTGCCGATGCCGAGGTGGCCGAGCGCATCTCCGACGACCTCGACGTCGTCGATGTCACCGTCGGTAGCGCGCCAGTGGGGCAGGCCGCAGTCGAGGACACCGACCCTGGCATCTTCGACCAGGTGAACGCCGTCACGTGCGATACCGAGCTGAAGACCCTTCAGGTCGCGATCGAAGCGTTCACTGCCATGGAAGGGCGCCCACCCACCGACGAGACCGAACTCGTCGGCATCTTCCTCAGGGAGACGGTGGTCGGATTCGACATCTCCGCAGAGGGATTGCCAGTGCCCGCATCCGGTTCGCCCTGCGCCTGAACGACACCTGAATCGGCGGCCACGAATCAGGCCAAGTTCGACGACCTGGGATACACGTCCGAGGGATCTGTGACGACGTTGACCAAGTAGGGCACGCCCGAGTCGAATGCGCGATCCAGCGCAGGGCCGATCTGCGCGGGGTCCGACACCAGTTCGCCGGCCCCGCCCAGTGCGCGCACCACCTCGTCGTAGCGGCACTCGGGTTGCAGGTCGCAGGCCACGTCCCACCCGTAGATGGCTTGCATCGGGTGCTTCTCCAGGCCCCACATGCCGTTGTTGCCCACGATCATCACCACGCCCAGCCCGTGGCGCACCAACGTGTCGGCATCCATCAGGCTGAAGCCCGCGGCACCGTCGCCCAACAGCACCGCCACCTGGCTGCTGGGGCGGGCGACCCTGGCTGCGGTGGCGTACCCCATGCCGTTCCCCAGGCAACCGTACGGGCCGGTGTCCAGCCAGCAACCTGGCTGCTGCACCTCCACGAACTTGCCGGCGTACGACGCAAAATCGCCGCCGTCGCAGATGACAACGGCGTCGTCGGCCAACCGGCGGCCGAGCTCGCCATAGATGCGGCTGGGCTTGATCGGCGAGGTGTCGGCGGCCAGGAGCTCGCCATCCGCCGCAGCGCCCCGGCGTTCGGCATCGCGCAGTTCGATGATCCAATCCTCGTGGTCATGACGACCGCCGCTGTGGTCGGCGAAGGCACGCAGCATCTGCGCGATGTCACCGGCCGCGGTGGGAACCTGAACGTGCGTTGCTCGCTGTTCGTCGCTGTCGACGACGTGCGCGACGCGGGCCGAACCGAATCGACCGAAGCCCAGGCGGAAATCGAGGGGTGTGCCGAACACCACGACCACGTCAGCCCGTTGCTTCAGCAGGCCGCGGGTTCGCAAGAACGAGAGCTCGTGCCGCGCCGGCAGCATGCCCCGGCCCAGGCCATTGAAGAAGCAGGGGACGCGCAGATGCTCGACGGCGGCGCGCAGCTCGTCCCATGCGCCATCCCAGTAGACATCGCTGCCGATGATGAACGCCGGACGCTCGGCCATTGCGACCATCTGGATGATCGTGGCGACCTCGTCGCCGTTTGGCGTCGCCCCGCGACCCACCGTGGGGTCCAGCGTCGGCAACTGGCCACTCGACGGTCCGAAGACATCGAGTGGGAAGTCCAGGAAAGTCGGACCGCGGTGTGGCTTCATCGCCAGCGCGGCGGCTGCGTGGACGGCGGCCCCAGCCTGTGCCGGATCCTTGACGGTCGAGGCCGACTTGGTGATCGATGCCACCACCGGCACGTGGTCCATCTCTTGCAGCGAACCCGATCCCCATCGCCGCTCGGGTGCACGCCCGCCCAGCACCACCACGGGCGAGCCGTTGAAGTGGGCCGAGGTGATGGCCGACACACCATTGGTGATGCCAGGGCCAGCGGTCAATGCCGCCAGGCCGGGCCGTCGGGTCAACTTCGCGTAGGCCTCGGCGGCGAACGTCGCCGTCTGCTCGTGCCGGGTGTCGACCACGCGCATGCCCTGATCGCGCGCCGCGTCGTACAGCGGCCAGATGTGCCCACCGTTCAAGGTGAACATCACGTCGGTCCCGAACTGCATCATGGCCGCAACAGCCTGCTGCCCGGCGTGCCCCTCGATCATCGTCCCCATCGGGCCAGTGTCGCGCACTGCGTCAGAAGCTGTGGTAGCCGCCGTCGATGGTGATGACGTCGCCGGTGTGATAGCTGCTGGCTCGGCTGGCCAGGTACACGGCCAATCCACCGAAGTCGTCGCCCGTCCCCCATCGGCGCAGCGGCACACGAGGCAACACATTGGCCACGAACTTGTCCCAACCCAGTGCGGGCGCTGACATTTCGGTCTCGATCCAGCCCGGCAAGATCGCGTTGCAGCGAACGCCGTGACGAGC
>JANNFQ010000096.1:0-8305 GCA_031380045.1 Acidimicrobiaceae bacterium | reverse complement strand
GGTATCTGGCGCTGCTCGCCGTAAGCTGGTGCCGTAACACCGACGGGTCGACGATGGTGCCAACGGGGCACCGATGTCGCAAGTGCGGCAGTGTGCCATCGGCGTTCGCCGGTCACACGGGCCCCGCGGTGGTTCCCCCGGAGCCCAATGGTCGAGAACGGACAACTCGAAGGCGTCATCTGGTCGATCGCAGACGGTCGCGCATCCGATGACGATCTGGCGATGCTGCGAGACGATCCAGCGCGCTCGCTGGCCGTGCTCGATCGCCTCATCATCGAGGCCGAAGACGACCTGGCCTCGGTTCGCAACCTCGATGGCGACGAGCGCGATCAGGTCGTCGCCGACTTCGTCGAGACCATTCGCAGCCTGCGTCAGACCGCCGCCATCCTGCGACCGCCGGCAGCAACGCCTGCGTATGTCTCGCCGCCGATCGCCCAGATCGAACTGGTGCTGGAACCCGAAGAGGTCAAGCTGCAGGGATCATGGTCGTCGGGCCAGATCGTGGTGTGGGCTGCCGGCCGCGGCGCGACACCCGAGTCGAACGAGGAGCTCGTCATCCGGCTCGAGGCGTGCGGCGCTCCCCCGCAGGGTTGGGGCCCCCACATGGGCGTCGAGCTGCTGAACGGGGTCCACGCCGACGCATTGGCGATACCGGTGAAGGACGCGTTGGGATGGCTGGTCGCAGTTGCCCGCGACCACGACACCGGCAAGGTGGGGGCCAGCCTGGTGTGGCTGGGTCGCGCTGCGCTGGAAGGCGTCCGGTTGGCAGCGCACGGCGCCATCGTGCCCAGTCTGCATGTGCTGTCACGCGTCAGCGGGCGCTCGGTCGATGCCCGCGTGCGGTGGCTGCCGGCACTCGTGGATGGCGCCGCCATCGAAACACTTGCGTCGGCCATGCCCGCAACGGTCGTCGCCGTCCGCGCGGCAACCAACCGGGCCACCACCATCGACGTGATCGGCGAGGTCGTGGAAGCGATCGTCAGCGTGGGCGTCGACCGCATGGAGGTGCCGGCCCAGCCCCCCAGCGCCGCCAATCCCACCGACCTGGCCGACACCATCGTTGCCCGCATGGACGGCGCCGAGTTCGCCGCCGATCGCGACCTGGCCCGTGATGCCTCGCGGCGTCTTGACCATTGGGTGCGCGGCGTGGTCAACCCGCGGCCGCGTCCGCTGATCGTCCGGCTGGACGCACCCGGCGAGAAGGGACTGTGGATGGCGTCGGTCCACGCCAGTGTCGACAAGGGCAAGCTGACGCCCGTCGATGCCGCCATCCGGGCCGGCGACGCCAAGGCCGGGGTCGCCGCCGAGTACGCCCGGCTCGAGCGCAGTTTCCCGGCCCTTGGTCGCACCAGCATCCAACGTCGCGGTCAGGTGGTGCTCAGCCAAGCCGAGGCGTGGGAGTTCATGACCCAGACGGGTCCCATCTTGGCCTCGATCGGTTTCGACGTCCGCGCCCCCGAGCTGTCACGACGCTCGGCGAAGCCATCGCTGCACATGTTCACCGAGGCTCGGGCGGGGTCAACGGTTGGCGCGCATCAGCTCAGCAACGTCTCGTGGAGCGTGCTGTTCGACGACATCGAACTGACCGCTGCCGACATCGCTCGCTTGGCCAAACAAGCCCGACCCATGCTGCAGTCGCGCGGTCGGTGGATGTCCATCGACCGAGTCGATCTCGAGCGTGCCGCCGCCGCGCTGGCCGAACGATCGGACATCACGCAACTGACGGGTGCAGAGATCCTGCGCCACAGCGTCGGTCTCGACGGATCTGGTCTTGCCGGCGGGGTCGTCGTCCACGGCGACAGCTGGGCGAAAGACATCGTCAACCGCGCCAACGACTCGAAGCTGTCCATCGATCTTCAACCCCCGCACTTCATGGGGTCGTTGCGTTCGTATCAAGCCGAGGCGCTGGCATGGATCGGCTTCCTCGACGCCAGCGAACTCGGCGGTTGTCTCGCCCTCGACATGGGCCTCGGCAAGACACCCACTGTGCTGGCCCACCTGGCGCGCACCGCCGGCGACGGGGCGGCGTTGGTCGTCGCGCCCGCTGCGGTCGTGGGCAACTGGGCGGCCGAGGCAGCACGGTTCGCCCCAGAGCTACGGGTTGTCGTGCACCACGGCGCCGGTCGGGCAAACGCCGCCGAACTGCACGCCGAGATCGCCGATGCCGATCTGGTCATCACCACCTATGCAACGGCAGTTCGCGACATCGAAGCATTGCGCGCCACCACGTGGCGAACGCTGGTGCTCGACGAGGCGCAGGCCATCAAGAACCCGGCCAGCGACACGGCCCAGCAGTTGCGCCGACTTCCTGCGCGTACGCGACTGGCGCTCACAGGTACGCCGATCGAGAACGGTGTCGGCGACCTGTGGGCCATCCTCGACTTCACCAACCCGGGCCTGGTGGGGCCTCGGCCGGCGTTCATCGCCCAGCTGGCCGGCGACAGCGAAACGGCACTGCGCGCGCTGAACGGCATCCTGCTGTTCCGCCGCAGCAAGACCGAGCCCGAGGTGGCCGCCGAGCTGCCCGACAAGATCGACGAGCTGGATCACTGCACGATGACGCCCGAACAGATCGGCCTGTACCAGGCCGTGCTCGACGATCTGCTGGCCAAGGCAGCCGATCCGGTGGCAGGTGCCAACAAGGGCGCGATCCTTGCAGCAATCACCGCGCTGAAGCAGATCTGCAATCACCCTGCCGCCTACCACGACGACGGGCTGCCGCTGGCCGGTCGCTCGGGCAAGCTGGCCCGGCTGGAAGAGATCGTCGAGTCGGTGTTCGCCGCCGGCGAACGAGTGCTCATCTTCACCCACTTCGCCATGTGGGGCCGACGTCTGGCGGCACACCTCAGCGAGGTCACCGAACTGCCAATCGCGTGCTACGACGGCAACCTCAGCCGAGCCACCCGCGACCGCCTCGTCACCGAGTTCCAAACTGGTCAGGGCCCCGGCGCGATGGTGTTGTCATTGAAGGCGGGCGGCACCGGATTGAACCTCACCGCCGCCAACCACGTGGTGCTGTACGACCGCTGGTGGAATCCCGCCATCGAAGACCAGGCCCGAGACCGGGCATGGCGCATCGGCCAGACGCGCACAGTCATTTCGCACCGTCTGGTCTGCCCCGGCACTGTCGACGAACGTGTGGAAGAAGTGGTCGAGGGCAAACGCCACATCGCCCAGTTGGTTCTGCCCAAGTCCAGCTCCATCGCCGACCTCGACAGCGACCAACTCCGGCTGGCGTTCGGGTTGCGCCCCGACCAACTGTTGACCGGAGACGAGCAATGAGTCGCCCACAGCAGCAGCGCCGCAACAACAACAACGGCAACAGCAACAACCAGCGTCGGCGGCCACGCCCGAACCAGCCCGTGGTCGTCGACATCTGGCGAACCCCCGGCCCGATGCCAGACCTGCGCGCCATCGAGCCGGCCCACGACGTCACTGCGCTGTTGCGATCACTCGGCGAGCCGCCGGTGATCGGCGCCACCAACGTGGGCAACTACTTCCTCAGCGTCGTCGAACGAACAGCGGCCATTGCGGCTGCGTTGGCGCTCAGTGTCGACCTGCTGGTCCAACCCAGCGACTGACCCCGTCAGGCCTCGGCGCGTCACGATGTCGTCGTCAGCGGCCATGCGTAAGCTCCGCCGGTGGCCTCGTCGATCCGGACACTCCTGTTCAGTGACATCGAGGGTTCCACGTCGTTGCTGCGGCGCGTCGGTGCCCAGTACGGCGAGTTGATCGGCCGACACCGAGAAATCATCCGTACGGCCATTTCCCAGAACGGGGGTGTCGAACACGGCACAGAGGGCGACTCGTTCTTCGTCTCGTTCGATGCGCCGATCGCAGCGGTTACAGCCGCGGTGCAGATGCAGCGTGGGCTGCAGGCCGAGCCGTGGTCACCTGGCTGCGAGGTGAGGGTACGAATCGGGCTGCACGTCGGCGAGGTCTCCCAGCAGGACGACGGCTTGGTCGGTCTGGCCATCCACCACGCTGCCCGGGTTGCCGCTGCAGCGAACGGTGACCAGCTGATCATCTCCGACGACGTTCGCCGGCTGGCGCCGACTCTGCCGTCGGGCATCGGCGTCCGGCCCCTCGGCGAGCATCGCCTGCGCGACCTGGGCACGATCGCGCTGTTCCAAGTGCTGGCCGACGGCCTGTCGACCGACTTCCCGCCACTGCGCGCGATGCCGATCAGTCGTTCGAACCTGCCGCGTCTCGCCGGGACGATGATGGGCGTCGCCGACACCTTCGCTGATCTCCTCGACGTGGTTCGCACGTCCAGTCTGTTGACGCTGACCGGAACAGGGGGCGTGGGCAAGACACGGTTGGCCATCGAACTGGCCCGACACCTCACCGCCGAGTATGACGACGGCGCCTGGCTGGTCGAGCTGGCACAACTGTCCGATCCAGGTGCCGTGGTGTCGGTGTTGGCGAACACGCTGTCGATACCTCCCCAACCCGACATGTCGACGCTGGAAGCAGTGATCGATTGGCTGGGCGGACGCACGATGTTGGTCGTACTCGACAACTGCGAGCACCTCATCGACGAGATGGCCGGCCTGGCCACCACACTCCTGGATCGTTGCCCCGGCGTGCGCATCATCGCCACCTCGCGCGAACCGCTCGGGCTGGCCGGCGAGCAGGTGCGCAAGCAGTGCTTGTCGATGTGCCCGGTCGCGAGTGGCTGCACGCCAGAGGCGCGGCGATGTCGCGCGACGAGATCGCCACGTGGATACTGACCGAGTCGGCAGGCCGGCACGCAGGCTGACGACCCAGACCGGAAGGTCAGCACTCGGAGATCGCATGCAGTCACAGCTCCATCGCTGAACGTGAGCCTGAACCTGAGCCGGCCCAGTCGCTGTTGCCGACGGTACGGTGTGGGGCAGATTCCCATGCCCGCATCCTCGCTCCTCCGCCGCGTCGCTCTGTCTGTGCTCAGTGTCAGCACGGTTGTCGCCGTGCTGCCCGTGTCGCTGACAGCGGTTCATGCCAACACTGATCGGCTGCGAATCACGTTCGACGGCGATGCACCGGCCGGCACCAACCTTGTTGCAGGCGCGCCGATCGTCGACCTGTCGGGGTTCGGTAACAATGGGGTCGTCGTGACGGCAGCGGGTGGCTCGGTTGCCGCCGTTGCGAACGGCCAAGGCGTCGCCGCCGGCTTTCCCGATGTGTGCAGCCTCGCGCCGTGCCCGAAGGCGCTCGTGCAGATCGCCGACCACCCGTCCCTCGATCCGCGCACGTCAGACTTCCAGTGGGGCGCCCATATCCTGTTGCAGTCCTCCCAGACCGCCGACGGCGAGAACATCCTCCAGAAGGGTCTCTACAACCAGGTGGGCGGCCAGTGGAAGTTGCAGGTCGACAAGGCTGGCGGGTTGCCATCGTGCGTCGTTTCGGGTGTGGTGCCAGGGCAAACCACCACCCGCCGAGCAGTGCTGGCATCGTCGGTCAGTGTGGCCGACGGCATCTGGCATCAGGTGACCTGTCGCCGCACCGCATCAGCCGGCCTCGAGATCCTGGTCGATGGTGTCGTTCGCGGTTCGGCAGCAATGCAAGTGGTCGATCTGAACAGCGATGCCCCGGTGACCATCGGCAACAAGTTCGTCGACTTCACCAACAACGATCAGTTCCACGGTGTGCTCGACGATGCGTTCATGACCGTGCTCGACAACGCTCCCCCTCCGAACACTCCGCCTGCTGCAGCGTTCACATTCGCCTGCATCAACCTCGTGTGCACCTTCGACGGATCGAGCTCGACCGACGATGGGCCGCTCACGTTTGCGTGGGACTTCGGTGACGGCGGTACCGACGCTGCCGTCGCGCCCACGCACCAGTTCACCCAAATCGGCGATCACACCGTCACCCTCGTCGTCACCGACGCATCGGGCCTCACTTCCGCCTTCGCTCGAACAGTGACCATCGCCGCAAACGTGGCGCCCGTCGCTGTGTTCTCCAGTTCGTGTACATCCCTGTCGTGCACGTTCGACGCCTCGGCATCCACCGACGACGGGCCGCTCACGTACACGTGGACGTTCGGCGACGGCGCTACGGGCACCGGCGTCGCTCCCGTCCACGCATACACCAGCGCAGGTGTGTACGCGGTCAACCTCACCGTGACCGATGCGTCCACGCTGACGTCCACGATCGATCATCCGGTCACCGCAGTTCAGTCGCCGGTACCGACATTCGTCGGACAGTCGTCGGTATCGGCGCAGGCACTGAACCACACCGCAGTAGTGCCCAGCGCCGTTCAAGAAGGCGACGGGATGCTGATGTTCTTCAGCAGTGCGACGAATGCGACCGTCCAGCAGCCGACCGGCGTCACTGGTTGGGCGCCTGTCGACACGTTGACGAACACCAACGGATCAACCAGGGTGTGGCGCAAGGTCGCCGCGGCCGGTGATGCCGGAGCTGCGGTGGGCATCGCTGTGTCGAAGCTGTCGAAGGGCAACATCACGATCGTTGCCTACCGCGGCACCGCCGCCATCAACCCCGTGGCCGGCTTCGCTCGGAGGTTGATCACAACCAACAGCGCTGCGAGGACGACGCCGACCGTGAACGTGACCAACGCGTCGGTCGTCGTGTCGTACTGGATGCACCGAGACGGCACGACCACGACGTTGACGCCACCGGTCGGCGTGACCGTGCGCGCTACGGGCACCCAGGCCGGCACCGGCCATGTCACCGTGCTCACGGCCGACAGCGGCGCGTCAGCAGTACTCGCCGGCCCATACGGCGGTCTCACTGCACGCGCAAGCGCCAGCAGCACGTTGGCCACCACGTGGACCATCGTGCTGGCCAACGCCTGACCTGACAGTCGATCGACGGAGGTTGCCTGCCGCCGTCGTCACTGCCGCCGCGCATACTCCTCGTCGTCGTCCTGGGTGTCGTCCAGGCCCAGCATCCGGTACTCGTCCACCCGATCACGACCGCGAGGGCTCCAGTCGTCGCCGAAGTCGGGCTGATAGCCCCGGCCGTACTCGGACCAGTGCGACGAGTAGTCGTAGTAGCCGCCCGAGTTCGGGGTGGCCCACATGACGTCGTGCGCGGTGATCACCCGCAACTCTGCCTGCAGCAGCAGCCGGAACGCGCCGAACGCGTCGCCTTGGTTGACACCCAGCACCCGCATCGACGACACCACGACCGTGTTCGTGCCGATCGCAACAAGCTCCTTGCGAACCATCTTCGGCCCACCGCGAACGTCGACCACAACGAACGCCCCTGACCAGCACAAGCCCACAGCTGCCAGTGCGGCGACAGCCTGCTTCACATCGGCGCTGAAGTCCTTTGGACTGCCATCACCAGAGGTGGTCAGGACAATTGCTGCGTTGCTGGGCCGCAGCCGCGGATCGGCGACTCGCGTCGAGGTAAGGGCGCCGCAGCCGCCACAGACCAGGTCGCGATTGGACGAGCGTTCGCTGCGGCTGGACCACGTGAGGGCACGACGACACCACCAACAGTCAACGCCCACGGGCAGCGGGGTCACGAGTTTGGTGATGCGCTGGGACGTCAGCCCGAATCGCTCGGCGAGCGACTTTGCGGTGGACGTCGAGTTCCAGTACAGATCATCGATGATGCGCTGAGCTCCGGCATCGAGCGGGTTCGGTGGATTCAGTTGCATGGCGGCCTCCGGTATCAACAGGGGTGATCCGGGACCTGTCGGCCATGTCCGAGCCAGTCGCGAGCGACTTCGACTCACCGTATCGGCGTGCCCGGGTAACTGTGTGAGACCCCTGTGCGATGGTGGTGGTATGGCAACGGGGGTGGCGTTCGAGTCGGTGTGGGACAGGGTGGTCCGCGAGTTGGACGGTCCTGGTCTGGTTGATCGGTTGCAGATGCTCGATCGCGAACGCTGCCATATCGAGGCCGAGTTGGCGGAGTTGTTGGGTGAGGTCGACCGCCGTGAGGTGTTCCGGGATGATCAGCACACCAGCGTGAAGGGTTGGGCGAGGGCGTTGTGCCGCTGGTCCGACGGTGAGGCCAGGTCGCGGGCGCGTTTGGCACGGTTGTTCGATGTGTTGCCCCAAGTCGCCGAAGCTCTGGCCGCAGGCGTGCTTGGTGTCAGTCAGGCGTTCGAGTTGGGGCGGGTCTTCGCGAACCCGCGGGTTCGTGACCAGCTGGGTGATGTGATCGACATTTTCTTGACGCATGCGGAGCAGTTGTCGTTCGAGGGGTTTCAGCAGGTGGTCCGGCAGTGGGAACAGATTGCTGATGCTGACGGGTCGCACCGTGATCATGAGATGAGTCACCGCCGGCGCAAGGCATCGATGTACGTGTTCGGCACATCGGTCATCATCCAGGCCTGCTGCGG
>JANNFQ010000046.1:0-2281 GCA_031380045.1 Acidimicrobiaceae bacterium | reverse complement strand
GACGTGCGTGCTGCTGAAACCCGGGTGGCGGATGCTGCACCAAGACGAGCGAGATTTGAATCGTCGGTGATGCGTCGGCAGGCGTCGTGCTCGGCCGAGTCGCCGTGCTCGGTCGTGACGCTCTCGAAACCGCGCATGATCTGTTCGGCTGTGGATGCGAGTACGAATTACAGTCTGAGTTGCAATTCCGGCCCCCCAACTGGGGCCGAGATCTGAATCGCCGTCGAACTGGGCCAGTGCGTGATTCCTTCCCGACGATTGGCCGTTCCACCGCATCGGTAACGAGCTCCACCCCATGTAGCGATGAAGACGCTCGCCGAAGCTCCCAGGTTCGGTAACACATTCTGCGGAGTCGACACTCAACTCGTGTCGCTCGACCCAGGGCGACGCAAGAGGAGGGATACCGAAATGAAGCAGAGAGTTCGAGGATCGGTGGCGCTGACAGCGCTGGCCTTGTATTGCGCGACCGCTTGGTTCGTGCCATCAGCGAGTGCTTGGCAGAGCGCGACGCTACAGAACTGGGCCTTCAATTCTGGGCTGAGCACATACGCCAACTGCACGGCGAATTCGTACTCCAACATCTATCTCGCGTGCCGCATCGACGGGAGCGTCCTCACCGCACGGTCGAACTATGCCGACGCTGACCTGAGGTCCAACTCGTCAACCGACGCGTACTCCAACGGCGTTCTGATCGGCAACAACAATGGAAACACGCCAAACACCAGCATCTTCAAGAACTGGGGTGCCAACCGGATCTGCCAGTACACGGGAGCCAACTACACAGGATCGGCGGTCTACATCGCCACGAACCAGTACACGGTGCCGTCAACCACGCAAAACCTGAAGAGCATTCAGAACTGCTGATGAGCACAGTGAAGGGCAGCCGTGCGAGGCGTACGAATCGACGGCCATTGCTTGCTCGTTGGATCGCCTTCGCTATTCTGTGCGGCTGCGCAGGGGCGACACAGGCGCCGGAGGCGGGCTCCGCCGCCGTGTCCTCTGCAGGTAGTACTGAGCTGAAACCGGAGGCCGCACTGCTCCCCTTTTCGTCCGGCGCGAAGAAGCTCGCCGAGATCGCGGCGGCGACCGAACGCATCGGGGCACCGCTGATCGAGAAGTGCATGGTGTCGTCCGGGTTTGACTACGCGTCCCCACCCGACCTGCCTGAGCCCGACTACTTGAATGTCAATCGTCGGTACGGCATCTCAGATCTTGAGCAGGTGTCCAAGTACGGATACGACCTGCCGCCAAGGTCCGACGCTGTTGAGGCGCTAGACCTCTCGGATGAGGAAGGCAAAGCGTTGTACGGGGATCCGGCGACGGCATCGGAGGTTCCCGTTACCGACCCCGAGGGCAATCTGGTTGGCGGCTTCGTGCTCGCGGACGGCTGTCTCGACGAGGGCTTGACCACCGCATTCGGGGGGGTCGAGCTGCGCAAACGCTATCTCGTCGCGACAAAGCTCTTCGAGGCGTCCGCTGCGACGAGCTTCAGCACGCTCCTCACCTCCCCGGAGTGGCTCACCTTGACAGCTAGTTGGGCGGCATGCATGGCACAGAGCGGGTACGCAGGCCTCACGACCCCCCTCGATGTTCCCGGCGAGATCTCAGAAGGGGTACCCGACACCGCCAAGGCGGTCACAGACGTGGGCTGCAAGCAGGACCTCGGCTTCCTTGACAAAGCGATCCGAATCGAAGCTGTCATCCAGGTTGCGATGATTGAAGGCGCCGCTGCACCCGTCTTCGAAGCGATCGAAAACCTGCCCGTGCCGGGCTAGCTCGACTGCCGGGCTTCAAGATGCGTTCCTGGCTCTCGTCGAGGAACCTCGCTTGATGCCGATAGCAAGTCGCAAACTTGACACGTACCTGCACGACCAACGATAGGTCGTCAACGGGGTGAACGTCCAGCGGCCACAGACGGAGAGGGCCGACAGTATCGGTAATGAGAGTGCTGTCCCGGAATCCTTCATCGTGGAGTTCCCGATTCCATCGTGGAGGGGATCTCCCGATTCGCTGTGCTGTTCGTCTGCGTCAGGTTCGGAGGGTCTCGGCCGGCGGGGTCCGTGCCGCCTTTAGTGCTGGGGCGAGCCCGGCGAGGGTTCCGGTGGCGACGCCGATGATTGGTGCGGCGAGTAGGACCAGCGGTTGGATGGTCGCCGTCCAGTGTCGGGTGATGGCGACGATGGTGACAGCGAGGACACCGATGGTGGCACCGAGGATGCCGGCGAGGCTTCCGGTGAGGGCGGCTTCGAGTGTGATCTGTCGTGTGATCTGACCGCGGGTG
>JANNFQ010000044.1:0-2173 GCA_031380045.1 Acidimicrobiaceae bacterium | reverse complement strand
CCCGCACGCGTGTGGCAAGCGATGTTCACGGACCTACTCCAGTACGACGTCATTGCTGAGCTGAAGCGCATCTGGGCGCCGACGCTGCTGTTGTGGGGCGACAACGACGCACTGGTCTCGCGGGACATGCAGGACGAGCTGGTGAGCCACATCCCCAACGCCGACCTGCTTGTCTACACCGGCGTCGGTCATACCCCGCGATGGGAAGACCCATCGCGGTTCAGCAGAGACCTAGCGGCGTTCGCCCAGCGGAACTGACTGGGGGTCAGGGTTCGATGCGTTCGACGGTGGCGACGCGGTCGATCGTTCGGTCGAACGACGCAACGCGTCCGATGCCGGTGCTTTCCGCGCAGGCCACCAGGTATGCCTCGGCGAAGTCGAGACGCTCGACCTCGTACACCTCGATTGCACGAAGCGACAACGCCGGGTCGACCGTGATCATGGAACGCATCGCGACCAGCGACCGCATCGCGTCAGCGATCTGTTCTCGAGGGGCTTTGTAGAACGACTCGAGGACAGAGATGGTCTCGGCGACGATCAGGTCAGCGACGTACAGTTCGGACTCCGCGGCAAGAAACGCCGTTGCGCGCTCGGCCATCGCAGGCGGATCACCGGTGAGATGTCGCACGAGTACGTTCGTGTCAACGAACGAGGTCATCGACGGCCGTCGGCGCGGGCGGCTCGCGTCTTGCGGACCACGTCATCCCACGCGGCGTTGCGCCGCGACGCTGGCACCTTGATGCTGCCGGCCAGGGACAGAAAGTCCGGGGTACGTGCCAGCACCGCTCGGCTGCCTTCGACACGGAACACAACGTTGTCTCCCTCGCCGATCCCGAGCGCATCGCGTACCGCCTTGGGGACGGTCACCTGACCCTTCGAGCTCATCCTTGCTGCGATCTCCACGTCACGTCTCCTTACTCGCGGGAAAAGGTAAGGATAAGTCGGAGAACCCAGTTCTGCCGGGGATTGCTCGCGGCTGTTGTGGGAACACTCTGGCTTCTGCTGGTACCAGCGACAGGTACGCTCTTGATCCTGCTCGGCTTTCCCATCTTGGTGACAGCGACGGCGGTGCGTCAGGTGGCGAAACGACCTGGACGATGTATGTGGTCGCAGTTGCGGTCGCGCTGCTTGTCAGTGTGAGCTCGGCGATTTTGATTCGTCGAGTCCCTCATCGGCTAGATCGCTCAGGTTCCGATGGCAAGGACGATTGACGGTCGCTGCACTTTCGACCCACCGTTGGTACAGATCTGCCTGGGACGAGAGAGAGGCGGTCGGTCAGAGTGCGAGATGGAGTCTGAGTGCTTCGTCGAGTGCGGCTTGCAGTTCGGCGGTGATCGTTCCGACATGCGGGCCGATGCGCTGGAGAGCGATCGATCGGATTTGCTCCGCTTGGGCTTTCGAGTCGGCGACCAACCCGGTGTCGTGCGCAGGAAGCAACACCTGAAAGGGGTAGACGCGGTCGGTGTTGGATGTGATGGGGACCACGGTGATCACTCCGCGCCCAAGACGTTGAGCGGTGTTGTTGGCACCGTCGTTGCTGACGATGATCGCGGGTCGTTGCTTGTTGGCCTCGGCATCGCGGACTGGCTCGAGATCGACGAGTCGGATGTCGCCACGTCGCATCAGGACTGGCC
Organism: Acidimicrobiaceae bacterium; assembly: GCA_031380045.1. GTDB lineage: Bacteria > Actinomycetota > Acidimicrobiia > Acidimicrobiales > Ilumatobacteraceae > VFMC01. Next base: position 539 of record JANNFQ010000044.1, on the reverse strand, counting down.
GTCGCCGGCCGTGGCGTCCCACAGAATGCTGTCGTCGCTGGCTTCCCACGTCGTCCAGGCGTCCTCGTAGGCTGCGCCGAGTTCGGATGCGCGCAGCAGCCGGACCGCCTTGTGGACCACAGCCGACCGAGAGGCGAAGCCCGCGCGCTCGGCATAGGAGTCGAGGAAGTCGACGTCGTCGTCGGGCAAGCTGATACTCACTTTCATACTGAGATACTACCTAGTTTCCTACTTCGGTAGCAACCGCCTCCGACGCTAGCGTGGCTGCGATGGTCGACGAAACACGCCGTGGGCATCTGTTGGCCATCAAGCTCACCGCCCTGGCGCGCGATCACGGCGCTGGGCCCGACTTCGACGCCGTTCCATTTGCGCTCGGTGCGGTAGCGACCGACGGCACGGATGGTTGGGTGTTGCTGGACGACCAGCCACAACGCGGCCTCGGCCCTGCACTGGCGTGGGCCGTTCGGACCAAGGTCGAACGGCTGCAGATCCTGGCCGAGTCGGGCACCGGCATACTGGCTCGTCGGGCCGCTGCGTTT
>JANNFQ010000014.1:0-3075 GCA_031380045.1 Acidimicrobiaceae bacterium | reverse complement strand
CGAAGAAGCCGGCCGCCTGCGCGACCAAGAGAAGTCGCTGCTGGAAGAGAAGGCCACAAAGGAGACCGAGGTCAAGGCCTCGGGTGTCGACCTGTTCGACGAGGTCGACGAAGAAGCCGTTGCCGAAGTGCTCAGCATCTGGACCGGCATCCCCGTGTACAAGCTGACCGAGGAAGAGACAGCGCGGCTGCTGAACATGGAAGCCGAGCTGCACAAACGCATCATCGGTCAGGAGGACGCCATCAAGGCCGTCAGCCAGAGCGTGCGCCGTACTCGTGCAGGCCTGAAAGACCCCAAGCGCCCCAGCGGCTCGTTCATCTTCCTGGGGCCCACCGGCGTGGGCAAGACCGAGCTCGCCAAGACCCTTGCCCAGTACCTGTTCGGCGACGAGAATACGCTGATCGCGCTCGACATGAGCGAGTACATGGAGAAGCACACCGTCAGCCGTCTGGTGGGTTCGCCCCCCGGATACGTCGGCTACGAAGAAGGTGGCCAGCTGACCGAGGCCGTGCGGCGCAAACCGTTCAGCGTCGTGCTGTTCGACGAGATCGAGAAGGCACACCCCGACGTCTTCAACACGCTGCTGCAGATCTTGGAAGAGGGTCGCCTGACCGACAGCCAGGGTCGCACTGTCGACTTCCGCAACACCGTGCTGATCATGACCTCGAACCTCGGTTCCAGCGATCTGCGCAAGGGCAACGTCGGCTTCACCAAGGGTGACGCGGCGATGACCTACGAGCGCATGAAGGACAAGGTCATGGATGCCCTGAAGGGGCACTTCCGGCCCGAGTTCCTGAACCGCGTCGACGAGCTGATCGTGTTCCACGAACTGGCCCGCGACGAGGTCATGCAGATGGTCGACATGATGACCAAGCGGGTCACCGGCCAGCTCGAGGCACAAGGCTTGGGCATCGAGCTCACCCAGAGCGCCAAGGAACTGCTGGCCGAGAAGGGCTACGACCCGCAGCTCGGCGCACGTCCGCTGCGTCGTGCCATCCAGCGCATGATCGAAGACGCGCTCAGCGAGAAGATCCTGTACAAGCAGTTCAAGGCCGGCGAGATCATCGTCGTCGACACCGAGGACGATCCCGACAAGCCCGGCGACAAGCGCCTGACCTTCACGGGGGTCGAGGGCTTCCAGCCGCCGGCCGCGGTCGAACTGGCCGCCACCGGCGCACCCGAGATCGAGCCGCCCGTCAGCGAGTGACGCTGCCCAATTCGGGCATCGTCACCATCACGTGGTCAGCGAGGCGATGATCGCCTCAACCGCGAACTCGTCCAGCCCGGCGTTCGTCAGTGCGGCGCGCAGCCCATCGAACGCCGTGCCCGACGCATCTCCGCTCGCATAGGGGCGATGGTCGATCACCTGGTCGACCCATGACGCACTGTCGACGATGCCGTTGGCCTGAAAGGCCGCGAGCAGTTCGGCCGGACTGGCCGTGTTCGCGTCGATCTGCTGGAAGCCCGGCGCTTCTTCCAGCGTCGCGTTGCTGGACGCGTTCTCGGCGGGATCGGACAGGCTGGAGTCGGCGACCACCGCCGGATCGGGCGGTGCCGTGGTCTCGCCGCCACCGCCACCGACACCTGGCAGATCGTCGGCCGAGCATCCGCCCAGTACTCCGCCCAAGATCGGCGACAGCAGCAGTGCGACCAGCGTCAGCCACGCAGTCCGTGAGGGCGAGGTCGCGATTCGCACCCGTCCAGTGTGCCCGGCACACCGCGCCCCATCGCGTCACCGGCCGCGGGTACGCCCTCGAACGGGCGGGGTTGGCATGGATCGGTACGGATGGGCGCGCCTGACAGACTCGACGACGTGTCGCGTCGCATTCTGCTCGCCCTGGTCGCGCCGCTGGCCGTGCTGCTGTTGAGCAGTTGTCGCGTGGACATCGCCGTCGATGTCACCATGGTGCAGAACGGCAGCGGCGCCGTCATGGTGACCGTCACGGCTGATGCGCAGCTCGTGCAACAGGCACCGGGTCTGGCTGCCGACCTTCGTCTGGACGACCTGACCGCAGCCGGATGGACCACCGACGGTGTGGTGGGCACACCCGACGGTGGCTTGTCGATCGAACTGCGGCACACCTTCGACACGCCGGGCCAGGCAACAGCGCTGATCGCATCCTTGAACGGACCCGACGGGCCGTTCGAGGCGGTGTCGTTCACACGCGACGCCCACACGACCGAGATCGAGTACCGCATCGACGGACGCGCCAAGGTGAACGGGCTCACTGGATTTGCCGACGCCGACCTGGTGGACGCCGTGGGCGCGACGCCATACGTCGACGAGATCGAGGCGGCAGACCTGACGCCCGACGATGCCGTCGGCATGCGGTTCACCGCGAAGCTGCCCGGCCAGGTGGACAAGACCACGTCGGGCGATGTGGATAAACCGTTGGCATGGACGATTCCCTTCGACGACACGGTGGTCGATCTGACCACCCGATCGACCGCGTCGTTGGAACGCGGACGCAACTGGACCTTGCTGGCCACGCTGTCGTTCGTGGCGTTGGGTCTGTGGGTGCTGATCTCGATCGCCTTCATCATCTACATCGCCCGGCGCCAACACTTCCGCCGCAAGCGCCGACGCTCGCTGGCCGCCCTGATGGAGATGGAAGTCCGCGACGAATACCTGTGAGCGGCCCGCCCCGACCAGCCCGCCCCGACCAACCCCCGACGACCAGCCCGCGCCGACCAGCCCGCCCCAGTGGTATGCGCCCGGGCGTACCACTGAGGCGTACGCGCACAAATCATCCGCGCCTTCGATCGCTCACGTGGACGTGGAATGCAGGCTTTGTGTGAGCGAACAAAGACTCCGCGCATTTGATCGCTCGAACAAACCCCGACGGGGCTCGTCGTCACTGGTGCCGGGTGCCCGACACCCTCACTCGTGTGCAACGAGTCGGGCACCTCACGATCAACGAGTCGGGCACTTGTGATGAACGAGTCGGGCGCTCGTGATCAACGAGGCGGGCTGACGCATGCCAGGCTGGCCGATGGACACAGCCGACACCCGCCGCCTTCGAGTCGCGATCGAGGACGAGCGGCAGCGCACGGTTGCGCAGATCGAGAGTTTGC
>JANNFQ010000658.1:0-1622 GCA_031380045.1 Acidimicrobiaceae bacterium | reverse complement strand
GCACCGGCCAGGTGCACGTCGTCGAATACGGCCAGCGCGGCAGCGATGTGCAATTCGCGAGCCTGATCCGACACCTGAACCTGGGCAACAGCTCGACGGTTTGCCTGGAACTCGTCCAGCAGCCGGCTGAGATGCGTCGAGCCGTGCACGAGCGCGCGTTGGTCGTCGGTGGCCAGGCCATCGAGGACGGCGTTCACTGCCTCGAGCTGATCGCCGGGCGTGTCGGGGGGGAGGACATCGTCGTTCATGGTGCGTTCGTTGGACGTTCGTCGGGGGGCTGCTGGTTCCCGTCACCCAACAGCTGTGCCAGTGCGGCCCGGCCGCGAGCGATCCGGCTTTTCACGGTGCCGACGGGAATGCCCAGCGTGTCGGCAATTTCTGCGTAGTCGAAGTCGGCGACATCGCGCAACACGATGGGCACACGAAAGTCCTCGGCCAACGCGGCGAGCGCGGCGTCGATGGCCATGCGGTCGGCGATTGCCTCGACGCGCGGGCCGGCGTCGGGGTCGGCGGTGTGGGCATCGTGATCGTCTGAGCCGTCGCGGGCGTCGCGATCGGACAGCGCCGGGCGGCGTCGGCGCCGACGGAGCTCGTCGAGGCTGGCATTGGTGGCGATGCGGTACACCCACGTGCCGAACGACGAGCGGCCGTCGAAGCGGTGCAGGCTGCGAACGACCGAGATCATCGCTTCTTGGGTGGCATCGGCGGCGTCGGCGTCATTGCCGGTGATGCGCCGGCAGACCGCGTGCATGCGGTCGTAGTGCAGCCGCAGCAGCCGGTCCATTGCGCCACGATCGCCCCCGATGGCTGCTGCGACCAATGACTCCGGGTCGTCGATCATCGTCTCGGGCAGGCGCAGCTCATCCGATCGGGTCCAGCTGCACTTCGGTGATCGTGGCCCTGTACGGCAGCTCGTCGGAACAGCCGCCGCCTGATCCACCCTCGGACATCAGCACCAGGATGTGCTTGGCCGGACCAGTGAGTTGGAAGTCGAACAGATCGGGTTCGGTGGCGTTGTCGGTGGCCACGGGTGAACCCCACGCCAGGATGGACGCCGGGATGGTGTCGCTGGTGGTGGCGAACACCTGCATGGTCCACGGTGAACTGGCGACGTCGACGGACAGCTTGCCGGCGGCCGGGGTGGCCAGGGTGACGACCACGCCCACGCCGGTCTTGCCACCCAGATCCATGGTGGCGTAGCACGACGTGTTCCAGCTGGTGCCGCGATTGTTGTCGAGCACCAGGTTGGCTTGATCGTTGTTCTCTTGGCCGTCGTCGCCCTCGGGGTCGTACGCAACGGCGGCGACGAAGGTGGACGCACCGATGTCGGCGGGCTGGATGGTCGCCACCGGCGAGTCGAGCTGCGAGCCCTGCTTGGGGTCGTTGCCCAGCGTGGTCCACAGCACCGCACTGACGATGAGGGCGGCCAGCAGCAGCCCACCCACGACGATCAGTGATGGGCTGCGCCGCTGCTCGAACTGGCGGTTGGGGCGCTGCTGCACGCGACCCGGGCCGGTGGGTGTGCGGTCTGCCGAGCGGACCGGTGCGCCCGCTGGACGGCCGCCGGTGATCGGTTGTTGCGCGGTGTTGCGAACCGGTTGGTAACCGCCGACAGCCTTGGG
>JANNFQ010000655.1:0-15366 GCA_031380045.1 Acidimicrobiaceae bacterium | reverse complement strand
CTGTTGCCGGGTTGCTTCGTCGGCGTCGGGCGGTACCTCGTACGCCACGGGCAGTCCGAAAACCTGGTCGTAGAAGGCGCGTGACCGGTCGATGTCGGTCACGGTGAGTCGGACGTGGGCATATGCGAGCGGGTTGATGGTCATGTGTCGACGCTAGCGACGTTGGCCCGCCGCACGGTGAGCGTCTGGTTGAACGGCTCCAGAAGTGAGGAGTAGATGTTCGGCCGTGTCGACCTGGTGCGGTCTCACCAGGTCGCCCAAGCCCGTTGGAGCTGGCTGGCCATTTTCGCTGAACCGGGTCACGACGGTGACGTGGCAGCTCTGCCCGACGAGGTGTTGCGCGACGCTCATTGCTTCCATGTGACCGACATCGTCGGGCAACACGACCGGTCCCGACGGCATCCGGACACGTGGCGGAAGCCGGGCCACACGTCGTGGTTCTGGGCGCGCCGTGAGTTGGACCGTAGCGGGGCGCTCAACTTAAACAGACACGATCGTGAGCCGTGTTCGTGTTGCGTCGGCGATCTTGCGGATGTGAGTCGGGTTCGACGTCACCACGGCATCTTGCCGTCGAACGGCGCCTTCGACGACAGTGACGTCGACGATGTCATCGTGACCGGCCCGTGCCGAAAGTGCTCCGACGGCCTTGGCTTGTTCCTCGGTGAGAGGTTCGGTGGTGCACAGGGCGAGGAAGCGGGCCAGGCTCGCCTAGCGGGATCCGCCGCGCCAGGCTTCGGCGAGCACTGGGGTCGGCACGGTGGGGGAGACCTCGAGCGCGAGGAAGCCGGCGTGCAGTGCCCACATCCGTCGGTCGTTTCGGTCGGCCGCGATCAGCGCGCCCGTGTCGTAGGTAACGCCGTTCATTCAGGCGGTCTTGCGTGACGGTTGGCGGCGGAGCATCGCTCGGGCTCGGGCAGTCCGTCGGCGAGCTCGTCGGGCGTGAGGGTGCCATGCTTTCGTTCCCATTCGGCGATGCCTTGGCGTCCGGCGTCGATCCGGAGGCGGTGTGCGGCGGTGTCGGCGATCCAGGCGCTGACGGTGGTGCCTTCGGCGGTGGCGGCTCGGTCGATGGCGTAGGCGAGGTCGGAGGGGAGTGAGATCGATCGCTTCTGTCGTTGGGCCATGTTCAGATGGTAGGACAGGTGGTAGGACAGCGCAACGCAAGACCCTGCACGGTTCCTGCACGGGACTCGGCAGTACGTGTCGGACGTAGGCGGATCAGAGGGACGCAGGCAGACAGCAGCGGTGGACGTGAGCAGGGCAGACGGACCAAACCGGACGCGACGGACGTGGAAGTGAAGTCTTAAACCCCCTTGTACGAACGTACGTACGGGTTCGAACCCCGTCCCGGGCACAAAGAACAACCAGCTCAACGTCGCAAAATCTCAATTCCGTGTGATCGTCCTTCGCTCGCGGCGTCACGATTCCTGCACAGACTCTTTCGCGTTGGCGGGAATCGGACGGGACCGGAGGTCGTTCCTGGATGGCTGACGCCCGTAGTGGCTTCCCCCGGTGCCGGACAGCGACGCCGATCTCGCCATCATCTTCGACGACGGTGACGTCGACGATGTCGTCATGTACTGAGCGTGCTGCAAGGACGCCGACGGCCTTTGGTTGATGGTCGGTGAGTGGGTCGGTGGTGCACAGAGCGAGAAAGCGGGCGAGGGTGGCTTGGCGAGGTCCACCTCACCGAGTTGCGGCAGCTGGTGCGTTGAGGACAAACGCTCGACCCCGCAGACTGCACCACCGGCGACATCTGCCACACTCTTCGACCGCCTGCCTCACACCGATGACGGCGACCGGCTCGCACCCAGCGAGTTGTTTGGACCGTCGGTGAATACCGCCCCGCGATCAGGCGCTTTGTGCGTGGCTCAGAATGAGGTGTTCGACAGATCGCATCCGAGTCGAAGTTTGCCGCCGGTGATGTATGCGGCTGGACTCATGGCGACGTGCTTTGCGGCGGCACGTGCGTCTCTCTCCCTCCGTTCGAGCGGTGACGAGCGCAGCATGGCATCGGCTCCGGCCATTTCGGTGACCAGATTGATCGCCCAGAGCGCTGATTGGCTTGCGAACGTGCACGCGAGTCGGAAGTCGACTCGGCCCGCTTCCAGGTCTGTGCCCGCTTCGACTGCTTCCAGCAGAGTGCTCATCGTGTGGCGGAGGTAGGCCCGGCTCGCTGCGGTTCGCGCCTGGATCTGACCGAGCTGTGACTGAACCAGTTCACGTTCTGCGAACGGGGCGCTGTCACTGCGGCGCTTTGCAGAGTGACCGTTGGTCGCGAAGTCATCGATGGCGCCAGCTGCGATGCCGAGCGGCACGGTGGCCACCGTCCACGAAAAGATCGTGCCGGTGGGGAGCCGATAGAGCGTGCCGGGCTGCGTCGGCTCCGGCTGGAAGGCGTGCGCAAAACGGTCGGGTACGAACACGTCCACGAACTCGAAGTCGACGCTGCCAGTGGCGCACAGACCCGAAACCTGCCAGTTGTCGTGAAGCAGAACATCCTTTCGCGGTGCATAGACGAAGATCACTTCACCAGTGGCTTGCTCGTTGTCCTCGACGGCGCAAATCGTCACGAACCATGTGCCGTGCGGCGAACCGCTTCCGAATGGCCATCGTCCCGTCACGGAGTATCCGCCGGGGACGCGAACTGCTCGTCCGACCGCACCTGTCGAGGAGACCACGAACGCCAACGGATCGTCGAAGATCTCTTGCGCGCTCGCTGCCGGGAGGTATCCGCCAGCGCGGGCCATGCCACCTCCGTTGCCAACGAGCCAGCCGATCGTGCCGTCAAGTGCGGCGGCTGCTTCGACGACATCCATGAACTCAAGAGCTGACAGACCAGGTCCCCCGAGCGATGTCGGCAGGAGGAGACGGAACAGACCGAGCGCGGCGAGTTGCTCAAAAAGGTGATCAGGCAAACGACCTTCCGAGTCGAACTTGCTGCGATGCTCCGCCACCGCAGCGGCAAGTTCGTGGACTCCTGCGACCAACTCGAGAGCTGCAACCGAGCTCCGACTCTCTGCAAGCGATGTCATTTCTGTCCTCCTCGACATCTCGGAAGTCTCGCTCGGATCGGCGAGCGCGGCCAGGCCTTCAGGCCGGTACGGGCTGTTGGGCGGGGTCAATATTGTGGTTCAGGCGGAAGAGGTTGTCGCCGTCGTAAATGCGCTTGACGGCAACGAGCCGTTGGTAGTTGCCGCCATACCCCTGGCGCACGCCGCCGGCCTCGTCGGCTGACAGGAAATTGGTGTACTGCCCGTCGCTGAGGTGCGGTTGAAGCCGTTCGAAGGTCTCCTTCACCCAGGCGGTCATCGCTGCTGCTTCGGCGGGTTTCGCACATTGTCCGAGGAGCAGCACGCTGAGGGCGGGTTGGCGGTGTGGGAACGCAGTGGCGTCCGGGTCCACGCGGGTGGCTGCCCCGTGGATGTGGTCGAGGAAGATGCCCGTCATCGATGACGGCACGCGCTCGAACGCGTCGACGAGGATGTCGATGGCGCTGTCGGACAGGTCGGGCAGGAAGCCGGACTTCCAGTAGTTCAGTGCGCCTTTCGGGAACACAGGGTCGAGCAGCGTGTTCACGACGGGGTAGGGCATCGTCGCCACTGTGTCGACGAGCGGGGAACCGAACGCCCGCAACTCCTTGACATCGTCCTCGGCTGCGCTCGGTTGTCCGCAGTGACACGGCACGAGAGCGGCGACCTTGGCGCCGGAGCCGTCGGGTGCGTGGAGCAGGGCGGCGCCTACTGTCAACTCGTCGGGCGTTGACGCGGTGAATTGGCGGTGGAAGGCGAGCACGGCTCGGGCGTCGGCCAGTGGGTGCAGGACGGGTCCGGCGAGGACGTTGCGCACGGGGTGGGCGCGGTACTCGAATGACGTCACGATGCCGAAGTTGCCGCCGCCGCCACGCAGGGCCCAGAACAGATCGGGGTGTTCGTCGTCGCTGGCTCGCAGCAGGTCGCCGTTGGCGGTCACGATCTCGGCGGATACGAGGTTGTCGACGGTGAGACCGTACTTGCCCATGAGCCAGCCGATGCCGCCGCCGAGTGTGAGTCCGGCGATTCCTGTCGACGAGACGACGCCGCCGGTGGTGGCCAGACCGTGGACGGCAGCCGCGCGGTTGTAGTCCCACCAGGTCAAGCCAGGTTCGGCCCGGGCGGTGCGGTGTCGGGGATCGACGTGGACGCCCTTCATTGCTGACAGGTCGATCAGCAGCCCGCCCTCAGTGGCGGCGCGCCCCGCGACACCGTGACCGCCTGCGCGCACAGCGATCTCGACGCTGGCGTCGCGACCAAAGTTCACTGCATCGATGACGTCGGCAGTCGATCTGCACTGCGCGATAAGCGCTGGCCGCTTGTCGATCATTCCGTTGTGCAGCCGACGGGCGTCGTCGTAGCCAATGTCGCCTGGCTCGATGAGAACCCCACCGAATCCCGCCTGTAGCCCATTGCTGACTGCGATCGTGTTCGTCATCGCGGCTCCTCGTAGTCGAAACGTTTGATTCTCAGGAACCGTACGAATTGGGCCTGTCAGGTTCGTGTCAGTCCCGTGTCACACGCGGTCGCGGCCGTTCGACGGTCAGCAGCTCGGGTGCGATACTCACGATGTGGATGAGGAAGGTTCGGGTGCGCCTTCGTACGGAATACTGGGTCCGCTGCGCATTGGTGGCGTCGGCGATCCGGTTCTCATCAGGAGTCGTCTTCAGCGTCTGTTGCTCGCAGTGTTGCTGGTTGAAGCGAACCGCACGGTGACCGCCGACCGTCTTTGCGAGGAGCTCTGGATCGGCCGTCTGCCCGATGATCCCAATGGTGCGCTCCGGACGCAGGTGTCCCGGCTGCGCCGAGTCCTGCGGGAGGACGCGTCGCTCGTCACCGATGCTGGTGGTTACCGCTTGGTGGTGAACCGCGGCGACGTGGACGCGGCTCGCTTCGAACAGCTGCTCGCCGCTGCCGTCGAGGTGAACGCCCCCGACGCATTGCATCTCATCGACGCTGCGTTGGATCTGTGGCGCGGGGTCCCGCTCGAAGAGTTCATTGACCGGCCGTTCGCGCAGATCGAATCACGGCGACTCGAAGAGCTGCGGGGCGGTGCCCGCGAACGGCGGGCCTCACTCCTGCTGGCCGCCGGGCGGCCCGCGGACGCGACCGCCGAACTGGAGGTCCTGCTCGCAGAGCAGCCTGAACGCGAACGCGCCCGCGTGTTGCTGATGGAGGCTCTCTACGAGCAGGGACGCCACACCTCAGCGATCGAGGTCTACCAGTCGTGGCGTCGCACGTTGGGAGACGAGTACGGGCTCGAACCGAGCCCAGCGCTTCAGCAGAGCGAACAGCGGATCCTGCAGCACGCGGTGATCTCCACCGAGGACGGCCAGCCCGCTGCCGCCTTCAGCGTCCCCGTGCCACGTCCGGCGAGCAGCTTCATCGGTCGCGACACGGACCTGCGCGGCGTCGGCGACCTCCTCCATCGCCAGCGCCTGGTGACGTTGTGGGGCCCCGGTGGTGTCGGCAAGACCCGCCTCGCCACCGAAGTCGCAGCCCACGTTGCACCTGGGTACCCGGACGGCGTGTTCATCTGCGACTTGACCGTGCTGAGCTCGGACGCCTCGGTCGCTCGCACCGTGGCGAACATCCTCGGCGTGCACGAGCTCGGCGATCGAGGGCTTGAGGCGCAGATCGCCGAACGGCTCGCACACCGGCGCGCGCTCATCATCCTCGACAACTGTGAGCACGTGCTCGAGGGAGCAGCCCACCTCGCACGCCACCTCGTGCAATCCACTGCGGCAGTAGATGTGCTGACCACGTCCAGAGAGCGGCTGGGTGTCGACGCGGAACACGTCTGGGAAGTGGCGCCTCTCGCCGCGGCCGGCTCGGACTCGCCCGCAGTCGCGTTGTTCCTCGACCGCGCCCGCGCATCGGACCGATCGTGGTGTGCAGCTCCTGACGAACTCGACACGATCGCAAACATCTGCCAGCGCCTCGACGGCTTACCGCTCGGCATCGAGCTCGCCGCCGCGCGTGTCCGCTGGCTGGCCGTCGACGATTTGCTCCACGTGCTCGAACAGCGACTCGAGATCCTCACAGGCGGAGCCGGCAGCCCCCCTCGGCACCGCTCACTCCGAGCGATCATCGACTGGTCCTACGCACAACTCGGACCCATCGAGCAGGCCGTATTCGACCGGCTCTCGATATTCCGTGGTCTCTTCGACCTCGATGCAGCGACAGCAGTAGTCGCCGGTGAAGGGATCGAACGGGCAGCGGTGGTACCCGCCGTGCTCCGCCTGCTCGACTGCGCCCTTCTCGTCACACACAACGTCGCGGGCTCCCGCCGCTACTCGATTCTCGACACCGTTCGTCACTATGGCCTCGAGCACCTTGAGACTCAGCAGGTCCTGTTCGAAGTCAGTGATCGCCATGCGCAGTGGGTGATCGCCGAAGTCGAGCTCGCCGCACGAGGCCTCGGAACGGCAGCCGAAGCGGTGTGGGCCTCCATCATCGAACGCTGCATCGATGAGTTGCGGGCCGCCCATGATTGGCTCGTCAAGCACGACCTCGAGGCCTCGCTCCGACTGAGCGCTGCACTCCGACCGTACGCCCTGTGGCGCGGACACTCCGAGATGCTCCGGTGGGCCGAAGTCGCCGCCGCAGCCGCGTCGGGCACCACCCACCCCCTGCTCCCAGAGGTCCTCCTCGCTGCGACCACCGGAGCCTGGCAACGCGGTGATGTCGACGCGGCAAGGACCGCCGCCAAGGCTGCCGAGCGCGCAGCCGAGTGTCTCGGAGTCGTGCCGAACCGTGCCGCGCTCGAAGCGGCCGGTGACGTCGCCCTGTTCACCGGCGACCTCGAACGTGCCGTCGCGATGTTCACCGAGTCATACACCCTGGCGGCTGCCGACGGCGATCTGCTCCAAGCGGTATGGGACCTCGGAAGCGCAGCCGTGGCCGTCGCCTACCTCGGTGACACCGGTCGCGCGGTCGAGATCGCTGACGAAGTGGCGTCCACCGCCGAACGCTCGCGAAGTCCTTCAGCGGTTGCCTTCGGGCATTTCGTCATCGGGGAGATCCTGGCCGCAGAAGAGCCCCACACCGCCGAGACGCACCTTCGACAAGCAATCGAGATCGCCACCACTGTGGACAGCAAATTCGTCGTCGGCCTCGCCGAGGTCGCGCTCGCAGCATCCCGCACGCGCCAGCAAGACGTTCCCACTGCACTCGTGTACTGCGAATCTGCTGTTCGCCGATGGCACACCGCAGGAGCATGGGCGCCCCTGTGGACCACCTTGCGAACGGTGATCGTTCTCCTCATGCGCGTCGGCGCAACCGAGGACGCTGCCGTGCTCTACGGCGCCTCAGAAGCACCCTCCGACACTCGGGTCGCGCCCTACGGCGCCGACGCCAGGGTGCTACGCAAGGCCGCCGAGGAACTGCAGGACCAACTCGGCGACGAGGGGTACGCGAGACTGCTCGACGCCGGTCGGGCAATGGCACCAGACGATGCAGTCCAATTTTCACTCCAGGCGCTGGTGCGCATGTCACAGCACTGACCTATCGCTGCGCCGAGGAAGTCGTCGGCGCCGCCGCCGGCACCCGAGGCCAAGGGCTCTGTTGCGTCGACAGATGGCGTGCCGGCGGCGAGGCTGCGAGATGGGACGTCGTCGTTGTGTCGCATCGTCGAGTCAGTTGCTGTCGGCGTTTGTCGGGTTCCGGTTCCCGCCGGAATCAATTCAGTTGGCTGTGCGTTTTCAACCCGTACGCCCGCCAGATCCGCCCGACCGACGACGGTGAGGTCCCAGCCTTTGAAGCCAGGTCACGCGTCGACCAAAGCGTTGCACCGATGGGCTTGTCGTCGAGCGTGCGAACGATCACCGCCTCGACATCGTCATCGGTAATCGAGCGTGGCGTTGCGGGCCGCGGATCATCCGGCAGACAATCAAGCTCGCGCTCGATGAACCCCGTGCGCCACTTGACCACCGTTGCCTGATAGCAACCGCGCCGGGATCCCGCCTGGTGGCGGCTGGCGGGTCCACGCGGGGGCGTGAACGACAAGACCGGTGTCGGCCACCGATTCATCCACACCGCAATCGATGACCGCACCCGCCTCGCGTAGAGCGAGATCGTCAACGACGAACGAGCCGTCACCGCCAGCGAGTTCTGGGCCTGCGCCGAAGCATGGTTCGCCACGCAAGGGATCAAGTGCGAAGAGTGATCACCGACAACGGCTTCTGCTACAACGATGCTCTGGCTCCAAGCGTGCACCGCGGCTGGCACGACGGTGAAGCAGACCCGGCCACGCCGGCCGCAAACGAACGGCGAAGTCGAACGGTTTCGTCGGATCCTGCTCCATGAATGGGCCTACATCCGCCTAGCCGATCCTGGTGGATCGTGCTGGTCGCCGCCACCTGGCGCACCAATCGGGGTGCAGATCCTTGGGCGAGCCGGTCAGGTCACATCTGGATGAACGGCTGGCTGATGAGAAACGTGGGGCCGGCCTGGAGTCCCTCACCGGGGAACCGGCTGAGTGTCAGCGTGTCGCGGAACACCGACCACTTGAATCGCCAGGTCTCGCCTCGTCCTTGTTGTGATGTACCGGTGTCGACCGTGGTGGTAATCGTGTCGCCATCGATTTTCGACGGCGGCATCGAGTTGCTCCAAGTGGTCAGGCCCGTCCAGAACGATCCGGCCATCGCCGGCGAACGTCAGCTCCCAGGTGTAGCTTCATCGGGCCGGACGAGGCTGACCGTGATGGCGCCCCGAGCCTCCAGGCCGCTTCTCGATCTGCTCCACGACGCCTGATCGGGTGGCATGTGCCGTGTCAGTTCAGCCGCGCGGTGCCCCAGTCGGCTTGGTGCTCGTCGTTCTGCGAGATCCAGCGTTGTCCGCCGCCGTCGGGGGAAATCGTTTGCAGGCCGGCCACAAACTGTCCGTCGGCGGTGAGTTCGAGGTGGCTGAACATGATCGTCGTGCCGTCGGGCGACCATGTCGGGTTGAAGCTCTGCTCGACGCGGAGCGCTTCGAACTTGCCGATGCCTGTGGTGCCATGGTCGCTGGTGAGGTCTCGTAGGTTCGAGCCGTCGGCGTTCATGATCATCAGGCGGTTGGTGTGGCCGAGGTGTTCAACGAATGTGCCGACCACGATCTGTGTGCCGTTGGGGGACCAGTCGCCCTCGGTGGCGTGGATTCCCCACGGGGTCAGCTGACGAATGCCGGTGCCGTCGAGGTTGATCGTGAACAGGGCGATGTTGATGCCCTTCAGTGCCGCGCCGCCCTGCACGAATGTTCCGTTGACCTGGGTGAAGAGCAACTTGCGCCCGTCGGGGGAGAATCGGGCGCTGCCTTGATCGATGAGGTCGGGGGAGAGGGTAGTGAGACGTCGCAGACCACTGCCGTCCGGGCGCACGACGAAAAGGCCCAGCGACGTGGGCCAGTTGCCGGCGTCTGAGTGGAACGCGATCAGGCGGCCGTCTGTAGACCATGTCGGCTCGCTGCTCCATCCGATCGACTGGGTCAGCTGGGTGACACCGGAGCCGTCGGTGTTCATCACGAAGATGTCGCTGATCGCCCCGCTGCCGGCGGTATCCGTGCGTGTGCTGCCGAACGCGATACGGGTCCCGTCGGGTGACCAGGCGGGGAAGGCATTGTCGTACGGTCCTGCGGTGATTTGATCGGCGGCGGTCATGTCCGGGTTTGCGGTCCAAATCTGCCAGTGTCCGTCGGTGTCGTGGCGCATGAAGGCGATGCGCCCGTTGGTCCCCGGCGGGGTCGCTGATGCCGGGGAGGCTGGTGCAAGACCGGCCGCGAGGCTGAGGACGGCAATGAAGGCGGTGCCGGTCCGAGTCGAACGAGAGAGTGTTCGCATGACGATCTCCTTTGCGGGTGTGTTTGTGTTTCAGGCGGTTGGTGGGGTGGGCGAGAATATGAACGACTCGACGATGGGCATCGCCGCCTTTTCCAGCTCGGTGAAGCCGGGGTGTTGGCTGTCGTCGAGGAAGATCGCCACGGTCCGCTCGGGGAGGACATCGACGAGGATGATCCGCATGTGCTGGCCGGCGACGATCCCGAAGTTGAACGGGTCGGGCTGCGACGTCCGTGATGCGATCAAGACGACGCCCCAGTCGCACACACTTGCCCCTGCAGCGATCTCGGCATCGACCACCTCGGCCTGGAGACCACTGATCGTCATTGTCGAACGCGTCGTCTTGAGGCTTGGTAGAGCGGCCATCCAAGCGGCGATGTTGGCGGCCCCTGGCTCGACGCTGGGGTCGGCTTTGTCAGGGGGTTCGCCACTACAGCCCGTGTTGTCGGGGGCGGCTGCGGCGACGTCTGCCCAAGAGCTGATGCCCCACGCCGAGTCATTGCCCAGCTTGGCGTAGTCCTCGGCGCTGCGGAGGAAGAAGGCGGCTTGCGAGTCGTAGTCGACCGCCCACCCCTCGGGCACGGTGAAGGTCACCTGGCCGTAGGTGAAGCCCCCGTACGGGTTCCAACGGTTGGTCGAGTAGGTGCCGGCCTCGACGATGCCGAGGCAGTCGCGTCCTTCCGTTTTGCAGGCGGTGTGCGTCCAAGTGCCTTCGAGCGTCGCCTGGCGCGCGGCACAGGCGTCATCGATGGCGCTCAGGGTCAGGGTTGTCGCTTGTGGTGACAGGGTCCAGCGATAGTGCCCGACGTCCCCGTCGATGCAGTTGAGAACGTCGCCGGCGAGTTTCACTTCGATGGTGTCGTCGCCGGTGGCAGCCAGATCCGAGCCAAACGCCTTCGGGTTGTCGGCGATGCCGGTGTTGTAGACGAGAAATCCGCTGGAGATGTCGACGAAGGCTGCTGCGGTGCCGGTGCCGAGCGCGCCGATCGTGCGCGGCGCTCCGACCCAACGGTCGACGAGTTCTTTCGGGGTCTGTCCCGAAGCAGTCGTCGTCGTGGTGGTGGTCGGGGTGTTCGGCGCAGGCGGTGTGCTCGCAGTCGTCGCGACTGTCGTTGTCGCGCCCGCGGTCACCGCCGTTGGTATCACCGTCGCTGTGGGTGCCGTGTTGGCGTCACTGCCGCAGGCGCCGAGCCAACCGATGAGTGCGATAGCGGCGACTACCGCTCGTCTCGCGTTGCCGGTCATGTCGTCTCCTCCACGGTTGGATGTAATGAGCAGACGCCGGGGGATCCGAAAACGCTCAGGGATTCGCCGACAGAACGAACGAATCGATGACAGCCGTCGAAGCGTCGAGCAGCTGTGCGTACTCAGCGGCGGATCTGTCGCTGGCGACGACGACCGCCATCGTCCGCCCACCTGGAAGATCGATGAGCAAGATACGCATTCGCTGACCCTGGCCGACGGACAACGTCCACGGCGTCGACGCACCCGGCTTGGCGGCCAGCAACCGCTGCTCGCCGGCACACGGCAATGATGCCGCCGCGACGAGGTCGAGCACGTGAGCTTGGTACGCGCCGACGGTCGTTTCGGACGCCGTTACCGAGAGCCCTGGCGTGCCTGACAGGGTGGCCGCGATCGCCGTTGTGTCAGCGGCGGTGCCGGCGATCGCTGGACAGTCTGCGTTGACCGGGGCGGCGTCGGCAAACACGTACAACCCGTGCACCCCCGACCCGTCAACCGTCGGTGGCAGCAGTGTCAGCCGACTCGGATCGTCGAACGTCGACGACCACCCGTCGGCGACGTCGTAGGACACCTCACCGTAGGAGTCGCTGCCGAACGGGTCGAAGTGCACCGAGGCGTTACGCCCGCTCTCCAATCGCCCGAGGCAGTCGCCGCCGCGCGCCGGGCAAGCGGTGTGGGTCCAGGTACCCGCCAAAGCGTCGCCGCGGGTCGGGCATTCATCGCTGACAGCTAACAACGTCAACCTGGTCGCCTGCGGCGACAGCGTCCAACGGTAATCACCGATGGCCCCCGCAGCGCACCGCCCCAACTGGTCAGTCAGGGTGAGCTGCAACTGGCCAGCGCCGGTCACCGTGACCCGCGAAGCGAAGTCGTTGACGATGCCGCCGGACAGGTGTTCGAGGGCTACGCGATCCGCGTTGAAGACGACAAATGCCGGCGCCGACGGGTCAGGTGTCGTCACCGCTCGTGGCGTCGCACCAACCCAGCGCCCGGCAAGCTCAGCAAGCTGGTCTCCAGGAGCGATAGAAGAACTCGGCGATGCGGTGACCGTCGTTGGCGTCGTAGCGGTCGGAAGCTGCTGGGGCCGAGCAACCGCCGCAAGCCCGACCACCAACATGACCGTCGCGGCAACAGCGATCGCAATGGCCACCGCCGGCCGACGTCGGCGAGGTACCAGCTCGAAAAGCTCCACGACATACGCCGGCGGTTGCTCCTGGCCGACGGCTGTCATCCGCGCACGCAGCCGGTCAGCAACGTCTCCTCGATACGCAGGTTCGTCAGGCGGCTGAGCTCGCAATGCACTTTCGATCTGGCGCTCGTCCATCACAGGACCTCCTCGGCGAGGCGGCCACGCAAGACGGCGAGCGCCTGCGTGCAATGACTGCGTGCCGCGCTGGCAGTGATACCCAATGTCACCCCAATGTCATCGAAAGCCAGGTCGGCGCGAAAACGAAGGTAGAGCACGGCTCGCTGGCGCTCCGGCAAGCGGTCCACCTCGGACCACACCTGCCTTCGCTCCAGGTCGTCGGCAGGATCGCCGCCAACTGCCTGGCGAAAACGGGTGTTGGACAGCCGCAGGCCGCGGGCGAAACGGCGATGCTCGTCCATCGCCAGCCGGTACGCGACGTGAAACGTCCACGACTTCAGATCCCTGATTGGTTCCCCTGCGCAGAGCGCATCGAACAGCCGAAGGAGCGACTCCTGGACGACATCGGCCGCGGCGGCGTCCTTGACACCGAGGCGGCGGACGAACCCGAACAGTACCTGGCCGTGTGCCTGCTCGAAATCGACCACGGCCCTGTCCTGCGCGCCGAGCCGGGCGGTCACGACGCCGTCGCTGGAATCAGCGTCCACAACGTCGCTGCAACTGCGCGTCAAAACCATCACCTTGCCGACGCCGAAGGGCCCGAAAACGCTCAGCCGCTCCCACAGTTGGAGCGTAGCCACACCAATCCGCCGCGAACGCCGGTCGGCCTCCACGTCGCTGGCGCGGGCTTTGCCGAGATCTAAGCCATGCAATCCTTCGGAAGCTGTGCCGCGTATGATCAGTTCAGCCGGGCTGACCGAGATCTTGGGTTCCTGAACCACCGATCGATGGCGGCGCCCAGGTTCCCGGGGATCTCCTGCTGGCCGGACAGTTGCGCTCGGCCAGACAGAATGCCAGGCACCGGGCAGATGGGTGGGTCCCGCCGTGGCTGATCTGGCGTACATCTATGCTGCACAGTCATGGGCACAGTCGAAATTGACGCACGTCCGGCGCGGTTGCAGATCGACCCACTGGCGGCCGCTCTGGTCGTGGTCGACATGCAGAACGACTTCGCGAGCGTTGGCGGGATGTTCGTCCGGGCGGGGATCGACGTCTCGTCGATTCGTGCGATCGTCGAGCCGACAGCGTTGACGATTGACGCCGCTCGGCGCGCGGGCGTCATGGTCTGCTACCTAAAGATGGGATTCCAAGCTGATCTGAGCGATGCCGGACAGCCGCATAGTCCAACTTGGCTCAAGCATCTTCCCTTCAACGTCGGTGCGACGGTGGAATCACCGCACGGCGCGCAGAGCCGGATCCTGATACGCGACACGTGGAACACCGAGATCATCTCCGAGTTGACGCCTGATTCCGGCGACCTCGTCGTGTACAAGCATCGGTACAGCGGATTCTTCGAGACCCCGTTGGAAGCCGAGCTGCGCCGACGGGGCATCGAGACGATCTTCTTCGTTGGCGCCACCACCAGCGTGTGTGTCGAATCAACCGTGCGGGATGCGATGGCCCGCGACTTCCACTGTGTGGTCATCGAAGATTGTGTGGCCGAGCCGATCGGAGCCAACTTCGAACGATCGAATCACGAAGCGTCGTTGCTGACCTTGGAGTTGCTGTTCGCCTCCATCGCAAATTCGGCTGCCGTGATCTCTGCATTTGTATCAACTCCCCGGAAGACCGACAGCACCACGCTCAGGGTCGATTGAGCCGGCCTGCGTCGCTGCCGTCATCGCCGCGATCATCGCTTGCTCCACGCCGGCGCGCTTTCATCGCCCACCAACGTAGCGCGGCCACGTAGCTCCCGACGTCGCCATCAGCGAGCCCCGGCGTCAGACGGTCTCGATCATGAGTCGCACGAGAGTGACGTCGGCGATCTTGCGGATGTGGGTGGGGTTGGAGGTGACGACGTGTCGCGTCGGCGGACGGCTCCTTCGACGACCGTGACGTCGACGATGTCATCGTGGCCAGCGCGCGCTGCGAGTCTGCCAACCGGCTTGGCGTGCTCGTCGGTGAGAGGCTCGGTGGTGCATAGAGCGAGGAATCCCGCCAGGGAAGCCTGGCGGGAGCCGCCCCGCCATGCTTCGGCGAGCACCGGCGTCGGCGCCGTCGGACACACCTCGAGCGCGAGGAAGCCGGCGTGGAGCGCCCACATCCGCCGGTCGTTGCGATCAGCTGCGATCAGTGCGCCAGTGTCGTACGTGACCCCGTTCATCAAGCGCTCTTGCGGGACGGCTGCCGGCGGAGCATCGCCCTCGCTCGGGCGAGTGCCTCGGCGATCTCGTCAGACGTGAGTGCGCCGTGCTGGCGTTCCCACTCGGCGATGCCCTGACGGCCGGAATCGAGGCGGAGGCGATGGGCGGCGGTCTCGGCGATCCACGCGCTGACCGTCGTGTTCTCTGCGGTAGCCGCAACGTCGATCGCATCGGCCAAGTCGGACGGAAGTGAGATCGATCGCTTCTGTCGTTGCGCCATGATGAAATGGTAGGACAGGTGGTGGGACAATGATCGCGCTCACCGAAATTCCCCAGTTGTGCTCACCGGAGTTCCTCACGTGTGAGGCGGGTTCAACGTAGTGGTTCGCGGGTCCCGGTCGCTGTTCGGCGGAGGACATCTGCTCGGGCGTGGTGGTCTCTGAGGCGGTAGCTGTCGCCGTCGAGGTTGAGAACGACGGAGCGGTGCAGGAGGCGGTCGAGCATCGCAGCGGCGACGGTGGTGTCGCCGAGGATCTCGCCCCAGCCGGCAACACCGCGGTTGGTTGTGATCACGATCGATGTTTTGAGGTAGCGCTGTGAGACGACTTGGAACAACGCTGATGCGGCTTCGGCGGGTAGCGGTAGGTAGCCGAGCTCGTCGATCACGAGCAGGGTCGGTCCGGCGAAGAACCGCATGGTGGTCGCCCATCGTCCTTCGATCGCGGCGCGGTGGCAGCGTGCGGCGAGATCGGCGGCGGTCGTGAAATAGGTGCGATAGCCGACGGTCGCGGCTTGTCTGGCGAGGCCGACGGAGAGGTGTGTTTTGCC
>JANNFQ010000649.1:0-5202 GCA_031380045.1 Acidimicrobiaceae bacterium | reverse complement strand
GGAGGTTCTCGAGTAGGCGCCTGACGATGAGCGGTGCCAGACCGAGCGACAGCTCATCGACAAGGAGCACCTTCGGCCGCGACATCAAGGCGCGAGCGAGGGCGAGCATTTGCTGCTCGCCACCCGACAGGCTGCCGCTCTGCCGATCGAGTAGAGGGCGCAACGCAGGCAACAGTTCGAGTAGTTCGTCGAGCCGCCCGAGGTCACCGTGGCCGCCAAGACGGAGGTTCTCGAGCGCGGTGAGTTTCGTGAACAGCGAGCGGTCCTCGGTGACGTGGCCGAGTCCGGCACGCGCACGGGCGGCCGCATGCATGCGCGAGATGCCATTGCCGGCGAGCCGGATGTCGCCGGCTTGCTGCTCTGCGAGGCCGGAGATGGTCAACAGCGTGGTCGACTTGCCGGCCCCGTTCGCTCCGAGGAGGGCGACAACCTCTCCAACGTCGACGTGCAAGTCGACTCCGCGTACGACGGTGAGTCCCTTGTAGCCGGCCAGCAGTCCTTCCACTTCGAGAATCGCCATTAGTCATCCTCATCGAGAGGAACGCCGAGGTAGGCCGCGATGAGCGCCTCTGATTGTCGGATCTCGGCCGCTGGACCTGATGCGATCGTCTTGCCAAAGTCAATTGCGATCACATGGTGCGAGACCCGGAACACAAGCTCCGCGTCGTGCTCGACGAGTAGCAGTCCCATGCCTGCCTCGCCGAGGCGTTGGAGCACATGCCCGAGCGCCTCGGTTTCATGAGTGTCGAGGCCGGCAGCAGGTTCATCGAGCAGCAGCACACTTGGATCGGCAACCACTCCTCGGGCTACTCCGACCAATCGCCGGGTACCGGCGGACAGGTCGCGAGGCAAAGCGTGGGCGACGTCTTCGAGGCCGGTCAGTTCCAGTGCCCGGTCGATGGCCACCGTTGCCTGCCGTGGGCGGATGAGATCGCGAAGGAACCCGAATCGTCGGTCGTTCTCTGCAGCGACGATGAGGTTCTCGCTGACTGTCAGGTCGTCGAACAGGCGCAGCGACTGGAACGTGCGGCGCACGCCTACGTTCGCGCGCCGATGCGGCGCCCACGACGTCACGTCGACGTCATCCACCAAGACCCGCCCCGCGACCATGGGCGTCAACCCGGTTACGGCATCGATGAGGCTCGTCTTGCCCGCACCGTTCGGCCCGATCAGGCCGACAACCTGGCCAGGCATGACCTCGAGCGAGACATGATCGACTGCGATGTTCTGGCCGTAGCGCACCGTGATGGAATCGGCAACCATCCCGTTCCTCATGGCGCGGGCTCGTCGACCGCCAAGACCGGACTGGTCGCACCGGACTGTGCGGCCAGCGTGGCACGGGCCCCCTTGACGCGCCGCTTCTCCTTTTCGTGGCGCACGACGTTGGCGACGCCGTCTGGTTGGGTGATGACCGTCACCACCAGACCGACACCGGACAACGTCTGCGACACCTGGTCGGATCCAATTGCGTTCCGTAACCACAGCGAACCGGGCGCACCGGGTGCAAGCAGGGTTCCGGCCAATGCCCCGCCGATGGTCGCGATGCCCCCGATGTATGCGAGTGCGAAGAAGTTGATCGACTGAAACACGACGAAGCTGCTCTCCGAGACGCGGCCGGCGCGATACGCCATCAGCCCTCCGGCCAGCGCGGCGATGAACGCCGAGAGGGCGAAGGCTTGCAGCTTCACCTTCGACACGTTGATGCCGCTAGCGGCCGCAGCAGTCTCGTCCGCGCGCACGGCAAGCATCCTGCGGCCCGACACGCTGCGCCGCAGGTTCGCGACGAGAAACACGCACGAGCAGAGCACCGCCAAGACGACGACGCCGTAGCGGGCCGGTTCAGTCCGACCGTCGAGGTCGATGCCGAGCAGAGCTGCGCCGCGGGGCACCGTGGCACCGTTGTCACCTCCGGTGAACGTGGGGTTGTTGAACACCATCCGCTCGAGGGCGATCCCTGCGCCAAGCGTGACGACCGCCAGGTTGACACCGCGAACCCGGAGAGCAGGGAGACCGACGAGGAGTCCGACCGGGATGGCGACCAGCGCGCCCAGGAAGATCGAGAACGGAAACCCGATCGATAGGTGGTTGGCGACGCGTACCGTCGCATAGGCCCCGATACCCGCAAAGCCGACCTGACACAGCGAGATCTGGCCAACCCACCCGACGATGACGACCAGCGAGAGGATGATCACACCGCCGATCAGTGCGATGGAGTACGCCGCCGAGTAGCTCGATGGCAGCCAGAACAACAGCACCACCGAGACCGTGGCGAACACGCCGAGCTTCAACGCGACGCGGTGGACCGGCGGCGCCAAGGGCATGTTCGAATAGACAAGCTCGCCACGTTGCGGAAGCGAGCTGCCCTTCACGACGAGCACGAGCACGATCAGCAGGAACGGCAGCGTCGCGGTCAGTCCGCGAACTCCGTTGAGGTACTTGCCGATGACGGTTTCGCCCACACCGAGCACCATGCCGCCGAGGAGGACGAGCCAGAGTTTCTCGAAGCGACCGAGAAGCGCCGCTGCAAGCGCAGGTGCGATGAGCAGCGACATCTGAAACGCGTTCAGGCGAGCGATCGGGGAGATCAGAATCCCGCCGACGCCAGCCAACACGCAACCGATCATCCAATTGATGGCCGCGAGACGGGCCTGCGCGAAACCAGTGACGGCTGCGCCCTTCTCGCTCTCGGCGGCGGCTCTGGTGGCCAAGCCGAACAGGGTGCGTTGGTAGAAGAGCCAGAGCAACCCCGTCAAGACGACTGCGACACAGACCAGCAGGATGCGGTCCCAACCAACCCGCACACCGAAGATGGTGACCGGCGTCGTCGGCGTGAGCGGGTTCACGGTGAAGGTACCGCTGCCGAACTGCCAGTAGGCCAACGATGACAGCGTGAGCAACACACCCAGCGATCCGGTCACCCTGGCCAGCGATGGTGCATGCCGTAGCGGATGCATCACCAGGAGATGGATGAGCAGACCGAGCAACGCCGCGACGACCAGCGCAGCGGCCAGGGCGATCGGCGTTGGCCATCCCCACTCTTGGCGAAACGTACGAAAGACGAACGCTACGTACATGGCGACTGCGGCGTGCCCGAAGTTGAGCACCCCAGAGCCGCGGTAGACCGTGACCAGACCGAGGCCCAGGAGCGCGTTGACCGCTCC
This sequence comes from Acidimicrobiaceae bacterium, assembly GCA_031380045.1. GTDB lineage: Bacteria > Actinomycetota > Acidimicrobiia > Acidimicrobiales > Ilumatobacteraceae > VFMC01. The sequence goes on along the minus strand of JANNFQ010000649.1, from coordinate 2,041 downwards.
TGGGCCCAAGCCCAGCACCACATAAGCGAGTAGTTCCTGCATCGTGGTGGCGACGTCGTCCTTACTTGACCGACTCGCCGGTGTAGAAGTTGAACACCGTCCCCGTCGAGACGAGCTCACCGTCCTTGACCACGTTGCCGTAGGCCGTGAAGTAGAACGTCCTCGCGAAGTCCTCGGTCGCGTTCTTGTACGAGAGTTGGCCCGCGAACAGGGGGACGATGCCGTCGAGCTTCAGGAGCGCCTCACGGAAGCTGTCGGTGGTGATCTCACCGTCGACAGCGAACAGGGCCTCGGCAGTGACATAGGCACCTGCGTAGCCGGTCGCGGCAAGCGTCACCAGCGGGTCTGCATCGATCGCCTGCATATCGGCCTGGAACTTGGCCGCATCCGGCGTCGATCCACCGCCGAGGTTCTCGAAGAAGGTTGCGACGTACACGCCTTCACTTGCTTCTCCCATGCCTTCGATCGATGCGGGGTCGGCGGCGGTACCCAGAACGACGATGTCGCCTTCGTAGCCTTGCTGGCGCAGACTGGTCACGATCTTCACCGTGTTCGGACCATCGGTCTGGACCGAGATGAAGTTGGGGTCCTCGTCGATCGCCTGCTGGGCGACGGACGCAAGGTCAGACGCTGCAGGGTCGAAGTCGATGCGGGCCACGTAGTTGCCACCGAGCAGCTTGACCCGTTCCTCGAGCGTCGGGTTGATCTCACCCACATTCGCGTTGACCTCGACGACGTTGGCGTCGACGCCCTTCTCCGTAGCGGTCTGCATGATGTACGCCGCGTTTGCATAGAGCGCGGCACTACCTCCCGCATTGGTGATGGCCAGGAAGTTCTCCTCCTCGTACTCGGGTGGAAGAACCGGGAGGCCACCGACGTACGGAACGCCGGCCTGTCCGAGGACATCGACGACCGGGGCCGAGAAGCACGAGAAGCAGATGCCGCCGAGCACCGCGGTCGCTCCGGCGTCGATCAGGTCCCGTGCACACTTCTCACCCTGGACGGCGTCGGCGCTGTCGTTGCACTTCTGGAAGTCGATCGGACGATCGTTGATCCCGCCAGTCGCGTTGATGGCCGCAAAGCACGCCTCGGCCCCAGCAGAGATCTCGGGAAACTGGCCGGCCGGCGATGAATCGGTCTGGATCGAGCCAATCAGGATCGGATCACCCGAGCCGTCACCAGACCCCACACACGCTGTGCCGGGCTCGCCGGTGCGACCGGACGCCGCCGCGTCGGTAGCGGGCGTTGCGTCGGTAGCGGGCGTTGCGTCGGTGACCGCCGGAGCGTCGGTGACCGCCGGAGCGTCGGTGCCCGCGGGAGTGGCAGTGGTGGACGAGGAATCCTCGTCGCTCCCACACGCCGTGGCGATCAGGATCAGCGGCACCATGACGATGGCCGCACGGAGACGCGCCCTGGCGCGCCGGGATGACTCAACCATTCTTACCCCCCAAGGTAGTGGTCGTCCAGTATATTGGACGGCGTTCGACATGCTAGACCATTCGGTGGAAGTCTGCAAGGATGTCAACGGGGTGGTCCGGCTCTCGGACAACGAGGAGATGGGTGTGGCCATGACACAACGCGTGGTGATCGTGACCGGTTCGGCCGGGGGCATTGGTGCCGTCACGGCGGACCGCTTCCGAGCGCTCGGCGATGTCGTCGTCGGTCTCGACCTGGTCGATGGCTTCGATGTGACCGACGCCGCCGCGTGTGTCGCTGCGGCTCAATCGATACTCGACGAGCACGGCCGAATCGACGTGCTGTGCAACATCGCCGGTGTTGGCGCTGTGGGTGACGTCGTCGCTGCGACGATCGCTGACTGGCAGGATGTCTTCGGGGTGAACGTGTTCTGCGTCGCCAACATGACTCGTGCGGTCCTGCCGGCGATGCGCATTGCCGGACGCGGCGCGATCGTCAATGCCTGTTCCGTCGCGGCCTCCGTCGGCCTTGTCGAGCGCGCCGTGTACTCGGCATCGAAGGGAGCCGTGCTCTCGCTGACCAAGGCGATTGCCGCCGACGAGGTCCGACATGGCATCCGCGTCAA
>JANNFQ010000628.1:0-2839 GCA_031380045.1 Acidimicrobiaceae bacterium | reverse complement strand
CTGACGCGTCCCAGGAGGTATCGGCCGGGTTCGGCCGTGGGTTGAGCGACATCGACGGAGGGGTGCGGTCCGTACCGCTGGGGCTGGTGGCGTCGCCGCCGCCGAACATTCCGCCTTCGGCATTCGAGGCGCGAAGCGCGGCCTCGGCGTCGGCGTCACGCTGCGCGGTTGCTGCTGCGATCTGTGGTGGTGCATCGACCAGTGCCATCTGGCGCTCGAGTTCGTCCAAGCGCTCTAGCTGCACAGCGGTGCTGACGTCCATGTGGTCGACCAACAGGTTCTCGATCTCTGACATGCGAATGATCTGCTTCTCGATTTTCTCGTCGGTCGAGGCAACCACGCGGTCGAACTCGATGCGCACCAGCGTGGCCTCGCCGACCGCACGCGACATCTCGGCGCGAATCTCGTTCATCGCCGCGTCGTCCACCTTGGCGAGCTCTCCGGCCATCACCGCCATGCGATCGTCGAAGTCGTACTGCTTGTTCTCGAGCTCCAGCAGGCGCTGGTTCAGCGCGATCATCGCGTCGTCGAACCCGCCGGCGACCCGCCCGATGGTGGCATCGAGGTTGGCGATCTTGGTGCCGAGATCCTCGGCGATGCGGCCTTCCAGTTCCAGCAGGCGATCCACGCCGCGCGACTCGGCCGAGTCGATCTTGCCCAGCAACATGGTGGCGTGCTCGCCGACCTGCTCGGCAATGCCTTCGAACGTGGTGTCCAGCTCGGTCTGCAGTGTGCTGAGGCGATCTTCCAGTGCCAGCACCGTGCGCTCGTCACCCTCGTTGATTCGCTGTTCCAGCGCTGCATTGATGTCGGTGACGCGCTGCGCGTGCTCTGCGGCCTGCTCGTCGAACCGCTTGTTGACGTTGACGATCTCGTCGAGGCGGGTGTGGACGGAGCCGAACGAGCGCTCCATGTCGTCGCGCACCGTCTGACGGATCTCCATCATCGTCTCGGCATCGATGCCCGTGGGCAGCGCGGCGATCTTGTCCTCGATGTCGTTCATCCGCCAGTGCTGATGATTGGCGAACTCGCCCAGTCGCTCTTCCAGAGCCGTCTGCAATGCAGCCTGGTATGCCTCGTTGGCGACGCGCAGCTCTTCGGCTCGCGCGTCCATTTGCTGGAGCGTGGTTTCCAGGGTGCCCATGCGCTCGGCCGCCCGCTGGGCCTCGTCGAGACGGGCCGCAGCGGCCAGTGCTGCCGCCGACTCAGCCTCTTCCGACGCGGCGGCAGCCTCGGCGGCCACTGAATCGAGCCGCTGGTCGGTAGCGGAACGCAGCGAGTCCAGCTTCTCGCCGAGCACGCGCAATTCGGTCAGGTAGGTCTCGTCGATCGCCGTCGAGCCCTCCTCGGCACGACGATCGCGCAACAGCTCTTCGATGGCAGGGATGCGACTGTCCAGTTCGCGGCGCATGTCGTCGCGGACCTGCTCGGCCAACTGCTTGGTCGCTTCGTTCTGCTGCGACATCGCCGAGAAGTAGCGAGTCAGCTGCCGTTCGACCGCGGTGAGGATGGTCGAGGTGATCATCTCGAGATCAGATGTCGCTGGTTTGGTACTCGGGTCCACCGTCACGTGGTTTGTATCGGCCACAGTTGCCGAGATCTTGAGATGACGTTGCGACAGTTCAGCGAACTACGTTCGTGTCATGCAGGTGCATCTGGTGGACGGAACGTACGAGCTGTTCCGCCAGCACTTCGGGCAGGTGGCCCGCCATGAGAACTCGGGCGCATTCGACGGCGCGGCGGGCGTACTGACATCCACACTGCAGCTCATCGCCGATGGCGGCACGCACGTCGGTGTCGCGTCTGACCACGTCATCGAGAGTTTTCGCAATGACCTGTGGCCCGGCTACAAGACCAGCGAAGGCATGGCGCCCGAGCTTCTGATCCAGATTCCAGTCATGGAAGAGTTGCTGGTGGCCGCCGGATTCACCGTGTGGGCCATGGTCGAGCACGAGGCCGACGACGCGCTGGGCGCCGCTGCTGCCATCGCCGAAGCCGATCCACGGGTCGAACGGGTGTTCATCGTGACGCCCGACAAAGACCTCGGCCAGTGCGTTCGTGGCTCACGGGTGGTGCAGTTCGACCGTCGAAAGCGCGAATTGATCGACCGTGATGCAGTCATCGCCAAGTTCGGGGTGCCGCCCGAGTCGATTGCCGACTACCTGGCCCTGGTCGGCGATACGGCCGACGGGTTTCCCGGTTTACCCGGCTGGGGTGCGAAGAGCGCGTCGGTGGTGCTGGCCAAGTTCGGCTCGATCGATGCCATCCCGACGAGCTCGGGCGAGTGGGGTCTGGGCGGGTTGCGTGGCGCCGAGAAGCTGGCGGTCACGCTGCGCGACAATCTTGCGCTGGCCCTGCTGTTCCGCCGCATCGCCACCATCGAGACCGATGTCGAGGTCGGCGATGTCGATTCGTGGCGGTGGACCGGCCCTCGCCCCGAACTGGCCGCCGTGGCAGCACGCATCGGCGCGCCGGGTCTGGTTGATCGAGCCGTCAGCCTGGCCGGACGAATCGCCCGTTGAGGCGATGTTCGGCGATGACAAAAGATCACCCGCTGAGTGAGGTGACGGCCAGGCGATCTGCGGCACACGGGCCACACCGTTGAAGGCTGCTACCTCCCGGTCCTGACCTGATTCCCGGCTACCCGTCGCACAGGACCCGACCGTCACCTCACCCAGCGGGTGATTCGCAAAGGCTATCCGACCGTGCGGTGCATGCGAGCCGAGAGGGGCGGGGAACTCAGCACCGGTAGCATGCCCGAACTCGAATTCGCTCGACACGGTCGATCGGAGACGTTGGAGGGGTGCGAGAGCGGCCGAATCGGCACGCTTGGAAAGCG
>JANNFQ010000592.1:0-5384 GCA_031380045.1 Acidimicrobiaceae bacterium | reverse complement strand
GATGGAAGCCACGGTGGCAGGCGATGGCTACACGCTGACCGGTACCAAGATGTTCGTGCTCGATGGCCACACCGCCAACCTCATCATCGTGGCCGCCAAAACGGGCAAGGGTGTCAGCCTGTTCACCGTTGATGGCGATGCGTCGGGCCTCACCCGCACTGCACTCAGCACCATGGACCAGACGCGCAAGCAGGCCAAGCTCGAGTTCGCCGACACGCCCGCCACGTTGCTGGGCACCGAGGGTGAAGGCTGGAGCGTGCTGTCGACCGTGCTGGACCTGGCTGCCGTGGGCCTGGCCGCCGAGCAGGTCGGTGGCGCCCAGAAGGTGCTGGACATGGCCGTCGAGTACGCCAAGGTGCGTGTGCAGTTCGGCCGCCCGATCGGCTCGTTCCAGGCCATCAAGCACAAGTGCGCCGACATGCTGCTGGAGGTCGAGTCGGCCAAGAGCGCTGCGTACTACGGCATGTGGTGCGCGTCCGAGATGAACGACGAACTGCCGTCGGTGGCGTCGTTGGCCAAGGCCTACTGCAGCGAGGCGTACTTCCACGCCACGGCCGAGAACATCCAGATCCACGGTGGTATCGGCTTCACCTGGGAGCACCCGGCGCACCTGTACTTCAAGCGTGCCAAGAGCAGTGAGTTGCTGTTCGGCGACCCCACCTACCACCGCGAGTTGCTGGCGCAACGCATCGGCATCTGAGTTCGAGTTTTCGGCCGGCAGGTAGGGTGCCCCCGTGGAACCGATCACGTGGGTGTTCGTCGTCGCCGCAGCGGTCGTGGTGTTCGTGATCGCGGCTGTGGTCGTCGGCCGTGAAGCCCATCGCCTCGATGCGGTGGCACCGCGGTCGGTGTACATGATCGACGAGGTGCTGGAGTTCGTGGCCGAGTACCTGCCCATCGAGACCCAGGCGCGCCTGACACCCGAAGAGCTCGAGCAGTTGCTCACCTTCCACATGCGCTGGTTGTACGCAAAGGGGCTACAGCCTGCGAATGTCATCGACCGGCGTCAGGACATCGACCACCTGGTCGTGGTCGGCGAAGACGATCTGACGGCGTATCTGCTCGGCCAGGCCGATGCTGCCGGCATCGCCATCATCGATGATGTCGATGTGGTCAACGTCGTCGACGCGCACCTGGCGTACTTCGAAGCAATCGGCGCCGTCGGTCCGAAGGCGCTCGATCTCGACCTCTGAACGCCGGGCCGGGAGTCGGTCAGCGGCGGCGGTCGACCAGCGCCCAGGCGGCGGGCAACAGGGCGCCGGCCAGGGCGAGCTTGATGACATCGCCGATCAGGAACGGGGTGACCCCCAGCGACAGCGCGTTGGTATCGCCATTGGCGACGGCGATGTTCAGGTCGTGCGCCAGCCATCCGGCGCCGAAGATGTAGATGACCAGCGAGCCCAGCGTCATTGCGGCCACCGAGGTGGACAGCGTGCGATCCTGGCGGCGTTCGGCCAGGTGACCGACGATTGCCGCGGCGGCCACGAACCCCACGAAGTAGCCGAGGGTGGCGCCCGTGCCATTGGTCCAGCCGCCGTCACCGCCCGCGTAGAACGGTAGACCGATCAGCCCCATGGCCCAATAGGTCAGCATGCTCAGACCGCCGCGACGCGAGCCGAGTGCGCCGCCGGCCAACAGCACGCCCAGGGTCTGGCCGGTGATGGGCACAGGTGTGAACGACAGGCGAATCTCGATCTGGGCCAGCGCCGCGGTGACCAACGCGAAGCCGATGACCAACGCGGCGTCGCGGGCGATGGCACGCGATCGCTCCGAGGGCGGGGCCCAGACTCGGTCGGTCAGAACGGTCGCGGAAACAGTGGACATGGTGACTCCCGGGGGTGATGTCGGTGGCTGGAGCGCTGATGAATAGCACGCTGTGCGTTCTCCGCACAAGCGCTTGCGCGCTGGCGCCGACTCGGCGGCGGTCAGATCATCATGTTCAGTTGGTCGACCACCTTCTGGCCCAGCTCGGTGTCGCCGTCAATGTTGATGCGGTCCCCGAACGTCGCTGCCGCACGCCGGCCCAGCGCGAGCGTCGCGAAGGCATCGCTGTCCATCTGCACCGTTGCGACTGCCGGCTTGGTGGGCTGGTCGACCTGCGTTGCGCGGCCACCGACCACCTCGTAGGTCAGCGTGCGGTGCACCGGGCCGGTCAGCCAAATCGTGACGGCGTCGCCTTCGGCGGTGGCGGCGCGCTTGCCGATCACGATCGGCAGCGTGCGCGTCAGCCGGTCGATGGTGTGTTCGGCGCTGGGGGTGTCCAGGCTGCCCGGCAGGTCGAGGGCACGGCGCATGTCCTGTTCGTGAGCCCAGCAATCCAACACGCGGATGTGCAGGAAGTCGGCAACGGTGGCGGGCCCGATGGGCGTCATGGCCGGCGCGTCGAAGTACGCGTCGTCGGCGTTGCGCAGCGTGCTGAGCCGAAGTTCGGCCAACTCGTTCCATTCGGCCAACACCTCTTCGCCCGGCTTGGCGCGACGCGAATCCACCTCGTTCTCGTTCATCTCGCCGATGGGGTTCTTGACGTGCGCGTTGGGGATGGCGACGTGATCGGTGCGTGGCAAACCTTGCAGCATGCGCTCGGTGCCGATCACGTGCGACAGGTTGTCCTGCACGGTCCAGCCGGGCAGGTCGGTCGGGGTCTTCCACTGCGCCTCGCTCAGGGCTGCCCCCAGCGTGCTGATGGCCGCGAAGGTCTGCTGCAGCTTGTCGACGGTGTCGGAGGGAATGCCCATGTGTCAGCCTTCTGTTGCCAGGTGTTAGCCGCTGGTCACGGTGCGGCGTGTTGGATGGTCTGCCATTCGCGGGCGACCAGGTACGGCTGGAACGCTGTGGCGATGGTGCGCAGGTCGTGCGCGGTCTTCGGGGTCTTCAGCTCGAACAGGCCCTCGATCTTCGAGTACGCAACGGTCAGGTCCCACAGTGCCAGCGCATCGTCGCCATCGGGTGCCGGCACCACCACGGGTCCGAACACGGCGCGGCCAGTTGCGAACACGATGATCGGCACGCCGAAGCCGCCGTAGGTCTCGGCCGCGTGGACGTGATCGTTGCGCACGTCGTCGTGCGTGGTGGGGTCGGCCAACGCGGCTTCCCATGCGCCATCGGGGGCACCGATCTGCGCAAGCAACTCGTGGGCGACAGTGACGTCGTAGAACCGCCGACCGTCCACGTGCAGTGCCCGGCCGCACGCCTCGTACCAGTCGCCGCACAGTTCATTGTCGATTCGCCGCAGCCACGCGCCGACGCGCATGGGTGTCCACCCGTAGGCCAGTGGCCGCTCCCACGGATGCCGCTTGCCCTCGGGCCGATTGATCTCCTCGAGCGAGAAGAATCGCCAGCAGATGTCCAGCGCCCGCACCTCGCGAACGCGACGGATCCAGACCGATGTCTGGTACGCCCACGGACACATCGGATCGAAGTAGAAGTCGATCGTCGTGCTGGTCGTCGTCACACCCGGGGACCGTAGCGAAAAAGAACCGTTGGACAGCACCCGAAGATGTGCTTGAATTTCCTCACCAGAGAAGGGAGGTGGTCCAATTTGACAGGTTTATCTTGTAGGACTCTGGAGGTGGTCGGCCGCTAGGCCGGACAGGCTGGACCGCCTGGCGAATCCACGCCGACCTCCGCCGATCGAACTGCCGGAACTGGTCCTCTCGGTATGAATGAAGAACGATCGGTCTGATCCAGACGAAACGATGCAGGGCGGGCGCGTTCGCGCCCGCCCTGTTCGCGCCGCGAGGCGGTTCACAGCTAGTTTCTTGGCTCATGCAACGGCCGTCACGCTTTGAGCACACCCGGTTCCTGGGCGACAAGCGCACGCAACTGGTCTACGACTTGGACGAGTGGACCGACACGACAGTCATCGACCAGATCGTCGCTGCCGAGACCGGGCTGTGCTTCGGTCCTGATTCGCTGGTCGAGGCACGCAATCGTGGGTACACGTTGGCGACCCCCGGCACGCGCCGTCGCCTTCGAGCGCCACGGGCCTGATCGCCCCGAGTGAACGGAACCTTCACATCAGGCGGGCTGCAGCTGGCCAGGTATCTGGCCCGCCCGGCCGGGCGAGTGGACGATCTGCCCGGCCTCATCCTGTGCCACGGCTTTCCCATCGGCCCGCTGGACGCGCGGCAGAGTGCGATCACGTTTCCCGAGATCATCGATCGCATCGCCAACGAGCAGCGTTGGGCGGCGATGACGTTCACCTTCCGGGGCTGCGGCACCAGCGAGGGCGACTTCTCGCTGCAGGGTTGGGTCGACGATCTGCGCAACGCCATCGACCACCTCATTGCCGAGGCCAACCCGTCGGGCATCTGGATCGTCGGCACGAACACCGGCGGCTCGATCGCCACGTGCGTGGCCGCCGACGACCCGCGCATCCGTGGGATCGCGCTGCTCAGCCCGCGAGCCGACTTCGACGACTGGGCCGCGCAGCCCCGCCGGTTCCTCGAGCACGCCAAAGAGATCGGCGCGGTGCGCACGCCCGGATTCCCTCGCGCCTTCGACGAGTGGGGCCGCGAGCTGCGTCGGTTCCGCCCGGTCGATGCCGCTCGTCGCTTTGCGCCGAGGCCCATGCTGGTGATGCACGGTGACGACGACGAGAGCGTGCCCACGTCTGACGCTCGCCGATTGGCCGAGGCCCACGGCACAGCCGAACTGCGCCTGATCACGGGCGCCGGCCACCGCCTGCGCCACGACCCACGGGCGGTCGCTGTGTTGCTGGGCTGGCTGGACCGGCAGAAGAACATGGTCTAGCGCCGGTTCAGGGAGTGGCTCAACCGCGACCGCGAGGAGAGACCGGGCTTGCTCCAGCGAGGGCTTCAGAAGCCCAGGGTGGCCGCGTGACGCCCACGCGACCCCCGCGCCCAGGATTCAATGCCGCGAGCGGCAGCGAGCCAACGGAACCCCGGTCCGCGAATGGAGGGAGCAGGCGAAGCGAAGCGGAGCCCAGTCCCGACCACTCAACGAGAGTGCCAGGCCCATGCGCTGGCGACGATGGTGTCCAGGTCGCGGGAGGCCTTCCATCCCAGAGTGGCCGAGACCTTGGTGGGGTCGGCGAAGGTGGCGACGGGGTCGCCGGCGCGACGGGCAACCGTCTCGTAGGGAACCTTCATGCCGCTGATGCGCTCGGTGGCCGAGATCACATCCATCACGCTGCTGCCGATGCCGGTGCCCACGTTCAACGCGACGGTCGGCTTACCATCGGCCAGGTAGCCGAGGGCACGGATGTGCGCGTCGGCCAGGTCGTCGACGTGGATGTAGTCGCGGATGCAGGTGCCGTCGGGAGTGGGGTAATCGGTGCCGAAGATCTGCACTGCGGCGCGCTTGCCCAGCGTGGCTTTCATGACCAACGGGATCAGGTTCAGCGAGCGGGTCCAGTCTTCCCC
>JANNFQ010000590.1:0-6105 GCA_031380045.1 Acidimicrobiaceae bacterium | reverse complement strand
GGCCGCAGGCTTCGTCGCCGTCGGTGCGCCGGCGGCATCGGCCGCCACCATCGCCGCGCAGCCTGCGGTCCTGAAGGTTCGCAGTCGGCCACTGCACACTGCGCGCCGGTTGTTCGGCTGGCATCGACCGCACGCTGCGCGCCGGTTGTTCAGTTGGCGAAGCGGAGCACGCGCAGCACTGGTGATTGCGGTTGGCGTCGCCAGCACGGTCGCGATCCTGTCGGTGGTCGTGATCCCCGCCGGCCCGGCCACGTTGACGCTGCCAGCCTTCATCGACGATGTCCGTCCCACCGCCCCCGGCGGTCTGGCCCATCCCGACGGCAGCACCAGCTTGCCGGGCGAAGTGGGCGACGGAACCCGTGGCGGGTCTGGCTCCTCTTCCAACGCGGGCGACGGCGGATATCCGGGGTTTGCCGAGTCGTTGGACACCTCGATCCGCGGTCCACTCTCGAACAACATCGTCATGCGGGTGCGTGCACCCCAGCCCGACTTCTGGCGGGGGCAGACGTTCGCCACGTTCGACGGGCGCTTCTGGTACGCCGACAGCGACCCGGGCCGCCCGGCCGACGGAGCGGTCATCGACGTGCCGCCAGCAGATGGCGACGTCGGACAGCTGTCGTCGGGCGTCGACGCTGAGCAGTTCGTGCAGACCTATTTCGTCGAGGTCGACCAACCGAATCTCATCTTCGCCGCGTATCGCCCGACCGAGGTCATCTTCGACGGTGCGGTGTGGCGTCGACCCGACGGCACCCTGCGCGCCGACGTCGTGCTGACCGAGGGCTCGGTGTACACCGTGATCTCGACGCGTGCACAGATCACACAGCAGTCGTTGCGCGATCAGGGCGACGTGTCGGTGCGCCTGGCCAGCCGACCCGAGCCAAACCTGGATCGGTACCTGGCGCTGCCAGCGACCATCACCGACCGCACGCGCACGCTGGCCGACGAACTGGCCGCGCCGGGTGCGTCCACCTACGACACGGTGATGGCGATGCAAGGGTGGTTGGGCAGCCATGTGCAATACGACCTGAACGCGGCAGTTCCCGCCGAGGGCGTGGACGCGGTCGACGACTTCCTGTTCGAATCACGACGAGGCTTCTGCGAGCAGATCGCGTCGGCGCTGGCGGTCATGCTGCGCGCACAGGGCGTGCCGACCCGGCTGGCAAGCGGATACGTGCCGGGCGAACGCGACCGGATCTCGGGCGTCTGGAACGTGCGCGGCAGTGATGCCCATGCGTGGGTCGAGGTCTGGTTTCCGCAGAGCGGTTGGCAACCGTTCGACCCGACGGCCGATGTACCGATGGCCGGCGAGGCGCAACAGCGGACTGTCGGCGCCGACCTGGCCGGTGCGCTGTCGGACCTGCTGCGCGACCACGCCGGCCAGTTGCTGGCGGCAACCACGATCGTGCTGATCGTCGCGCTGATCGTGCGCCTTTCGGCCTGGTGGCTCGGCCGGCGGCGGCGCGGACGCTGGGGACTGCTGCAGGATCGTTGGCACCGCGCCGCCACCAGACGCGGTCTGGATACGGCATGCTCGAACCCGGAGTTGGCGCGTCGATGGGCCAATGCCGAATCGCTGGCCCCAGCGCATGCCACGTTGGGTGTGGCCGACCTCGACGACGTGCACCGTCTGGCCGATGCACTGGACCGGGCCGCGTTCGACCCGACCTGGATCGACACCGACGACGCCTACAACGAAGCCCGACGCCACAGCACCCGAGCCAGGGTCTGACCCGGGCGTCGCCGTCCGACGCCGTCCGCCCGCCCAGCCTCGCCTCATCACCGCAACGTGTCGGCGCTTGACCACCGGTTCGGTGGTCAGGTGCCGACAGGTCCAGCTACTGAGCCGGTCTGGGGAGATGAGTGTTCAAGGTGTCGATCACGTAGCGCTGCTCGTCCAGGACATGAGCGGTGGTGAACTCGAGCACGATGTGGCCGGTCTGTTGCAGTGCATTGCGACGCACAGCGTCGCGTTTTCGATCACTGTCGGACACGTGACCCAATCGGCCACTGACCTCGACGACCACATTGGTCTCGGCGAACTGGAAGTCGACCCGAGCGATTCGCTTGCCGCCAGAACGATGCACCACCTGGCACAACGGTCGGGGCAAGCCGGCCTTACGAACGAGCATCAGGAACTTGCGCTCGAGAAACGAGTCGCCGCCACTGTCAAGCAGCAACGCGCCCAACCGTTGCGAGCCACTGACGCCACGTCCGCCGAGGGCCTGGCTTCTTCGGTTCAGCGTCAGTACCGAAGTGAGCCGTCGCTGCACCGCAGCATCGATGACTTGTTCGATCTCTTCGGCACTGGTCGGACCCGCTGCGAGGTCCACAACAGTTCGGGTCGCGCTGGTCACGCGGACACCATCGTGAAGCAGGACATCGCCCTTCGTCCAACGCGTTGAGGTGTGGATCACGAACGGGAAAGGGCGCGGTCGTCGGGACCGAGGCACCAGGAACTCAATGTCGTCGACCTGGATCTTGCCGAGATCCCACCACGCTGCTGCAGTCCGGCCGTACAACGCCGAGTACTTGCCGAGTGACCGGACACCGGCACGGGCCTGCAGCCGCCAATCCACCGGGGTCACCCGATGACGCCAGACTCCGGGGGCGACGGGTAGCCACACGCCGTTGTCCAGCCGGCGACACCATTGCCGCGACGTCATCACCTTGGCGACATCGGCGCGGACGATGAGATGGTGGTTCGCTTCGGACAGTTGGATCAGTTGCTCGTCGAGGTGCACACCCAATGAGGGACATCCACAATGAGCGATCGGAAAACACACCTACCGGGCCGGTCGGGCCGGGCCGGGCCGGTCGGGCCGGGCCGGTCTGCCGGGCCTACTTGTCGGCGTCTGACCACTGGAATGGTGGTCACGTGCCGACGAGTACCGGGCCGAGCGAGGCTGGGGTGGTCAGCCGGTGACGTCGCGGCGGCCTTCGAGGGCTCGACCCAAGGTCAGCTCGTCGGCGTACTCGAGGTCGCCGCCCACGGGCAGGCCGCTGGCGATGCGGGTGACCTTCAGGCCGAAGGGCTGCAGCATGCGGGCCAGGTACATGGCCGTGACCTCGCCCTCGGTGTTGGGGTTGGTGCACAAGATGACCTCTTCGATGCCCTCTGGTTGCAGACGGGCGAACAGTTCTTTCACCTTCAACTGCTCGGGACCGATGCCTTCGAGCGGGCTCATTGCGCCCAGCAGCACGTGATACCTGCCGCGGAACTCGCCGGTGCGTTCCAAGGCAACGATGTCGCGCGCCTCTTCGACCACGCACACCATGGTGGGGTCGCGTCGATCGTCGCTGCAGATGGGGCACAGCTCGTCGTCGGCGACGTTCCAGCACCGAACGCAGAAGCGCACCCTGGCCTTGGCGTCGGTCAATGCAAATGCCAGGCGGCTGACGTCGACGCTGGACACCTTCAACAGGTGGAAGGCGATGCGTTGCGCCGACTTGGGGCCGATGCCCGGCAGGCGACCGAGTTCGTCGATGAGAACCTGGACGGGTGTGGTGAACGACGACGACGCCATCAGCGACGCTCGTCGATGAGCTCGGAACCTGGGAAGGCCTGGGCGAGCCGATCGATGGGCGAGACCACGCTGTCGGGTGGCGCATCGACAAGATCGTCGAGGTCGACGTCGTCGTCGGCTGGTGGTGGACCGGCAGGGTGCAACGGCACCACCTGTGCCGACGGACCATCGGCGGCGTGACCACCACTGGGCGAATCGCGCGGGTCGTGCACGTCGTCGTCGTGGTGCGTGCTGCCGGCCTCGACGACGAGGGCGATCGGCACGGGGCCGCCGGCAACCTTGGCAGCCGCAGCTTCCACTTCGGGCCGGTGCTGCTCGCACTTGGCACGATGCGTTTCGTTGGGCGCGCCCAACGTGAGCGCGCCGTCACGAATCCCCAGCAAGCGCGGCACAGAGTAGATCGAGCGGACGAACGGCTTCAGGCTGGGAACGATCTCGGCGCTCCACGCACTGGCCGCGCGTTGGACCGACGAACCCCCCGCTTCGGCGGCAGGGCCGGACGGGCCAACACGACCGGACGGGGCAGACGGGGCGCGAGGTGCGGGTGACTCGCCGCGAGGTTCCGCCGACGGGGTTTGCGTCGGCTTGGGTCTGGGCTGCGCCGTCGAGTGGTCGTTCGGCACGCCGACCGGACGCGGTGTGGCATCGGTGTCGTCGCGGCGCACTCGGCCACCCAGCTGCACCCTGCCGGTCGTCGGGTTCACCGGAGCAGTCACGGCGGCTGGCGCAGCGACCGCGCCCTCGGCGACCGCCTTCTCGAGCCGGTCGAGGCGATCCATCAGCGCGCCGACATCGCTGGACGCGGCCTCGTGCGTCAGCTGCACCAGCGCTACTTCCAACAGCAGTCGGGCATCGGGTGCATGTCGCATCTCGACCAGCATCTCGCCGAGGCGTTCCATGGCCCGCACCAATCTGGCGGCACCCAGGCGAGACGCCTGCTCGGCCACCACCGCAGCCTTTTGGTCGGGCAGGGCCACCAGTTCGGGCGCCATCAGCGACAGGAAGCAGTCGCGCAAGTGGCGGACGATGTCTTCCGTCAGGCCCCGGGCATCGCGGCCCTGTTGCATGGCGAACGCAACCGCGGTGAGGGCACGACCAGGATCGAGCTCGATCAGTGCTTCGACGAACTCGTCGAACTGCACGACGTCGATCTCGTCGCCGTCGGACGACGCCGCCAGTTCCAGCGCGCTGAGCGTGTCGCGAGCCGAACCGCCGCCCTGTTCGAGTGCGCCCAGGATGGCCGCATCGCTGACCTGCAGGCCAGCATCGCCGACCACCCAGCGCACATGCGCCTCGAGCTCGTCCATGGGCAGCAGATGGAACCGGAAGTGCAGCGTGCGGCTGCGAATGGTCTCGCTGACCTTCTGCGGATCGGTGGTGGCCAGCACGAACACCACATGCGGGGGTGGCTCTTCCAGCGTCTTCAGCAGCGCGGCCTCGGCCTGCTTGGACAGCATGTGCACCTCGTCGAGGATGTACACCTTGTGGCGACCGGGGGTGCCCAGCGACGCCTTTTCGATCAGGTCGCGCATGGCATCGACGCCGTTGTTGCTGGCGGCGTCGAGCTCGTGCACGTCGTAGCTGGTACCGCGCTCGACGGCGATGCACGACTGGCATTCGCAGCAGGGCTCGCCATCGACCGGCCGCTCGCAGTTCAGCACCTTGGCAAGGATGCGCGCCGAGGTGGTCTTGCCGGTGCCACGCGGGCCGGAGAACAGATATGCCTGCGCTTCGCGCTGGTTGATGACCGAGTTGCGCAGGGCCTTGACGATGTGGTCCTGCCCGCGCACTTCACTGAACCGGCGTGGGCGGTAGCGGCGATACAGGGCTTGAGTTGCCATTGCGATCGAGCCTACGGCACGTGCTGCGAGCCGAGCACAGCTGTTGAGATACGACGCAGCGGGGAAACCGGGCACGATCGAGCCCGCTCAGTACGATCAGTTCCAGCGGTCGACCACCGGGCGCTCTGGACGACAGAATTCCATCGACATTCCAGCGACGAAGGGACATCGCACGATGAAGACCAGATCGTTTGTCGCGTTCACGGCCGTTGCCGCTCTGGCGGCCACAGCGTGCGGAGGCGGATCGGGCACGCTGTCCTCGGCAGATTTCGCCGACGTGATGGGCGACATCTGCGCCGACACCGAACGCGGCCTGGATCGCCTGGAGTCACCCGACGACGTCGCCGGTCTCGAGAGCTTCGCCCAGGACGCATCGGCGGTGCTGACCGAGACCCGCGATCGCCTGGCTGATGTGAAGCCGCCCGCCGATGTCGATGCCGACTTCAAAAGCTTCGTCGCGAACATCGAGGACCAGATCGACGCGCTCGACGATCTCGAGGCTGCCGGCAAGAACGACGACGAGGCGGCAGCCGACCCGGTGTTCACCACGTTGGGCGATCTGAACGACGAACGCGGTCAGCTGGGCCAGGAACTGGGCGTCGATGACTGCACGAACAACGACGAGACCACGACATCAGACCCAGTCGCCACCGACGCCGTCACCACCGACCCGGCAGTCACCGTGGCGTTGACACTGCCGCCCACCGTGCCCCCGGCAACGGCGGCGCCCGACACCACAC
>JANNFQ010000541.1:0-1638 GCA_031380045.1 Acidimicrobiaceae bacterium | reverse complement strand
TTTTTACCGTTGGACCCTGACGCGCCCGTCAGCCGCGTCGACGCTGTGCTGGCCCGCCGGCCGGTGCGCACAGTTCGCGACACCATTGTCAACTGCCGCGACGACCTGTCGTACAACGACTTCCTCACATGGCGTGGCATGTTGCATCGCGAGCCACCGAGGCGACCCGAGCCCGATCGGCCGGCCGCCCCGCCGTCGCTGCGATCCGCCGCGTGGAAGTACGCACTGTTCGGATCGCGTGACGAGGGTGGCTTCGTGCACCTGCCGCCGTCGCGCGTCAGCATGGAGGGCGGCGCCATCGACAGGATGGAAATGGTGCGCATGGCCGATGTGCAAGCCACCATCGCCACGTTCACCGTCGACCGTTTGGCCTTCAGCCTCAGCCCGCCGGTGGTCGCCGTGGTCATCGACTTCGACGCACCGGCCGGTTCGAAGAACGGCGGCCGGTTCCAGTGCGAACTGACCGACGTGGATCCGTCGTCGGTGCGCATCGGCGACCGGGTTGAAATGACGTTCCGCCGTCTGTACACGCAGGACGGCATCCACAACTACTTCTGGAAGGCCCGGCCGGTCCAGCAACCCACATCCATCCAGCAAGACGGAGGCAATTGACATGGCTTCACACGGCATCCGCGACCAGGTCGCCATTGTGGGCATGGGCTGCACGAACTTCGGCGAGCACTGGGACAAGAGCGCCGACGACATGCTGATCGATTCATCGTCGGCAGCGTTGGCCAGTGCAGGCATCTCGCTGGACGACGTCGACGCGTTTTGGTTGGGCACCATGGGCTCAGGTCTGTCTGGCCTGACCCTCAGCCGCCCGTTGAAGATCCAGCACAAGCCGGTGACCCACGTCGAGAACTTCTGCGCCACCGGCAGCGAGGCGTTCCGCAATGCGTGCTACGCCGTCGCGTGCGGTGCCTACGACATCGCCATGGCGATCGGTGTCGAGAAGTTGAAGGACAGCGGCTACTCGGGCTTGGTGGTCGGTGCGCCGGCCAACGATGGCACCGGGGTCACCGTCACTGCGCCGGCGTCGTTCAGTCTGTTGGCGCCCGCCTATGCGAAGAAGTACGGCGTCGACGACACCGAACTGAAGGACGTGCTGACTCGCATCGCGTGGAAGAACCACAAGAACGGTGCGCTGAACCCGCGTGCACAGTTCCGCAAGGAGGTCTCGAAAGAGACCATCTCGTGCAGTCCGATCGTGGCCGGACCACTGGGCATCTTCGACTGCAGCGGCGTCAGCGACGGTTCGGCCGCGGCCATCATCGTGCGTGCCGAGGATGCCTACAAGTACACCGACCGACCCATCTTCGTGAAGGCGCTGTCGTTCGTGGCCGGGCCTGCCACCGGTCCCATCGATCCCAGCTACGACTACACCACCTTCGACGAGGTGGTGCACTCGGCGGAAGACGCGTATGCGCAGGCGGGCATCACGCACCCTCGCGAGGAGCTGGCCATGGCCGAGGTGCACGACTGCTTCACGCCCACCGAGTTGGTGCTGATGGAAGACCTGGGCTTTGCCGAGCGAGGCATGGCGTGGAAGGAAGTGTTGGCCGGCTCGTTCGATCTGGACGGCGAGTTGCCGGTGAACCCCGACGGCGGCCTGAAGTCCTTCGGCCATCCCATCGGCGC
>JANNFQ010000530.1:0-3840 GCA_031380045.1 Acidimicrobiaceae bacterium | reverse complement strand
AGGACTACGCCGACGCCAAGTCAGACATCGTCGCCGACATCATGAGCCGCGCCCGATGATCACCGAAGCCGTTGCCCTGTACGGCGTCGAGCCATCGCAGTTCGTGGCCGAGCGCAACGCGCTGGTTCGCCTGCTGAAGGCCGACAAGCGCAACGACGAGGCCGCGATGGTCGCCAAGCTGCCCCGACCGCGGATGGGCGAGTACATCCTGAATCGGGTCGCTCGCGATCATCCCGACACGGCGACGACGTTCGCGTCGGCGGTGGTGGCGGCAACATCGGCGCAGTCCAACGCGATCGGCACAGGCGACGGTTCGGCGCTGCGCTCGACCAGCGCCAATCTCCGTGCGGCCTCGGCCGCGCTGCTCGATGCCGGCCTGCGCCAGGTGCAGGCCGACGGGCTGGACGGCGCCGGACGGCGTGACGAGCTGATCAGCACGGTGCGATCGCTGACCAACGAAACGGGCGCTGCGCTGTTGGTCGCGGGCATTGTGGGTTCGGGGGTATCGGCAGGCGAAGCCGAACTGTTCGCCGGCGCCCCCGAGCCGCACGTCGTGCCGAGGCGCCCGCCCGCCGAGCGCGCGCCGGCAAACGCGGCGGCACACCGGCGGCCGGCGGCCGACGGCGCTGCGAAGCCGACTGGACGTCGCGCAGTCGCTCCCCCCGATTCGAAGTTGACGGCACCGCCCAAACCATCGGCGACCGAGCTGGCTCGATCGCGGCGTCACGAAGCGCAGCTCGACAAGGCACGAGCGGTGCTGGCCAAGACGCAACGCGAAGTTGCCGCCGCCCAACGGGTGGTGGACGCTGCGGCCAAACGCCTCTCTCGAACCGAGGCAGACGAACGCGAGGCGGCGGCCGCGCTCGACGCCCTCAGCTCCGACGACTGATGGCCGAACTCCCGCGCTGGAGCAAGGGGTTGTCGAGAAACCCACCGCTGACGTGTCGAAGTCGACAGCCACCTGCTTCATCGGGCCAGATCTCTGACGCGGATCTGACGGCGACGGTCCCGCGCGACGGTCCCGCACGACGAAACGTGCGGGACCGGCGTCCATACGACAGACCAGCTTTGATCAGGTGTTGGCCAGGTTGAAGTAGCCGTTCAGATCGGCGACAACCTCGGTTCCCTCGCTGACGAACAGGCACACGTTGCCGTTCGCACCGATTCGCACGGGCGTCAGGTTGGCCCGGTCGATGCCCCTCACGAAGTTCAGGAACGAGGCGACGGGGCGGATGTGTCCGCAGGGCCATGCCGTCACGAAGCCAGGGCCAGAGGCACCGGTGATGGTGACGTTCAGCATCACCGCCACTGCGTCGGCGGGAACGCCGTTGGTCTCGGCCACGTGCAACTGAATGACGCTGCCACGCAGGGCCCTGGTCGGGCGCGATCCGTCGACGCCCAGACCTGTCCGGGTGTCCAGCACTCGCACCGGCGTGAGCGACGTGAAGGTCACGTCGGCGTGCGGTGAAAAGTAGCCCTGCACATCGACGATCAGCGACGTGTCGGTCGAGGCGAAGAAGCACACCTGACCGGTCGAAGAAAGTCGCACCGTTGCCAGGTTGGCGACGGTCGGGTTGGCCGGGTCGAAGTTGACGTTCGAGACCGTCGGACGAAGCTGATCGCAGGGGAACACGGTGATGTAGCCGGCCTGCGTCGAGTCGGCAACGGTGACGTTCATGGTCACTGCACGCACGTCGCCATCGGCCGGGACACCGCCGGCACCGGGAACGGTGACCGCCAGGATCTCGCCAGCGGCCAGTGGGCCGATCGGGCGCTGACCCAGACCTGTCCCGTCACGGGTATCCACGATGCGCGCGGGCGTCAGTTGGGTGTAACGGAAGCCAGGCACCGATGCGAAGTCGTCGGCGTACCAGCCCGACACGTCGGCGACCAGCTGGGTCTGGTTCGAGGCGAACAGGCACACCCGGCCATTCACGCCCACCTTTGCAGTGACCAGGTTGGCGGCGTTGACGCCCCTGATGAAGTTGACGTTCGATGCGATCGGGCGAGCGAAGCCGCACGGGTAAACGGTCACGTAGCCGTTGCCGACAGCCTCGGTGACCGTGACGTTCAGGACCACTGCGCCGACACCGTCGGCCGGAACCCCACCCACGTCGGTGACGTCCAGCTCGATGACCTGGCCGACGCCCAACGGACCGACATGCTGGTCGGCCACTCCCAGGCCGGTGCGGGTGTCCAAGATGCGAACCGGGTCGACCGGTGTGAACGTTCCTCGCACTGGCACGGCCGCCGACGCGGTGCCGCCGATGGCGAGCGCGGCGACGAGCGCCCCGCAGACCGCAGCGGACGAAACGAGATGCTTGATCTTCATGACTGCTCCTCTCACTCTCCATGTGTGGGGTCACCCATCGGGCGACGCCCTCGAGAGTGGGCCGCAGATGTGATGGAGGTGTGAGCGAATCGTGACCATCGATCGCGACGCACTCACGGTGAACGTCGATGCGCCATCGGGAGCTTGGACTGTCAGCCCTCCAGCAGCACCGGCAGGGTCACGGGGCTGCGGCCCAGAACGGACACCCACGGAATGGTCGACGGATCCCGATTGGCGGTGGCGGTGGCGGTGGCCAGCAGGACCAGACTGCCGACAGGACGCTCGATGCCGCCGATCTCGACCGGCTCGATCACCGTGCGCGGCGCCCCCGGCAGGCTGGGTTCCAACCGGATGGTTTCGTTGACGATCGATCCAATCGTGGTTGAGTCGGCTGTCGCCAACCGCATCACGTCGGGCTGCTGCAACAACGTGAACAGCGAGCAGCCGATCTGGCTGGCGGTGGTGTCGTGGCCGCCGGCCAGCAGGTTCACCGCCATGGCCACCGTCTCGTCGCGGGTCAGCCTCTCCCCGTCGTCCTCGGCGGCCACCAGGGCCGAGATCAGATCGTCGGCAGGGGTGTGGCTGCGGTGCTCGACAACATCGGCGACGTACGCCAGCAGGGGGTCGATGGCCCCTGAAGCGGCGGCGACCTGCTCGGGGCTCATCAGACCGAAGACCGCGCTGAGCGCGTCGGTCCACTCGATGAAGTCCTCGACGGCGCTGTCGGGCACGCCCAACAGCGCACACATGACTTGCATCGGCAGGCCACCGAAGGCGGCGATCAGATCGCCGTCGAACTGCGCCAGCCGAGCGAGACGATCATCGGCCATCCTGCCCGCCAATCCGCGCAGACGCTCGACCGAACGCGGCGTGAATGCCTTGCTGACGAGTCGACGCAGTCGGTGATGTACGGCACCCTCGTTCGTGAACATCAGCCCGCCGTACCAATCAC
Source organism: Acidimicrobiaceae bacterium (assembly GCA_031380045.1). Taxonomy (GTDB): domain Bacteria; phylum Actinomycetota; class Acidimicrobiia; order Acidimicrobiales; family Ilumatobacteraceae; genus VFMC01. Next base: position 556 of record JANNFQ010000530.1, on the reverse strand, counting down.
GAAGCGGGCCATCGGGCACGCCGAGCAGGTCGAACAACGTCAGGCCGACGCCCTCGAGTCGCGTATCGTGCAGCAGTCGTTCGACGTCACGATGTCGGAACACAAAGATCATGCCGGTCATGTCCACCACGGCACAATCGGAGATGGAAGCCGCAGCATGCAGTCGGGCCGTGGCCACGACAGGATCAGGGCTGTACTCGAGGACCGTTTCGGTCATGGACCCTCCGCTGGGGACGTCCGCCTTCGATGGACGGTCGAGAGATCATCGCGCGATCCCGAGGGGCGCCCAGCCACCTGCTCAGCGATGAAGCCAAGCGAAGAGATCGGGTGGACAGATGCGGCAGCGGGTGTGGCAGCTGCGGACGCTGGAAGACGAGCAGCGCGCAGATCATCTGCATCCACGTCGTGCCACGCTTCGACCGGGTACTGATAACGATGTCGCCCTGACGGAACGGGAACTCCAGCCATCGAGCACTGTCCTCGTCGGGCGATCGGTACCTGATCGGTGACGGCACGGTGTCCGACTGTACTGACCGGCGATGTTCAGCGATTCGCG
>JANNFQ010000515.1:0-2509 GCA_031380045.1 Acidimicrobiaceae bacterium | reverse complement strand
GGCGGCGATGCCCGACGGCTGCATTTCGGCCGGGTGTCCGGCGACCACCATCACCGGAATGTCGATCTGATCGATGAGATCCCAGGCGCGATGCAGCCCGCCGCGATCGAAGGTGCCGGCCTCGGTTTCGGGATCGCACTTCAGATGCACCTGGCCGTCGCCGCCTGCGGCGAAGCCGAATCGCACGTACGCGTCCAGCGCTGCCGGTGTGAAGCCGTTCAGTGGTGGCTTGGCTGCAAAGTTCGCGATGGCCGCCTCGAAACTGGGGAAGGTCGTTCGACGACGGCGCGCTCTGGCAGACAGCGGGCTCTCCGACGGTCGCGGGCGAGTTTCGGCAGGCGGAAACACGATCGGCTCGAACACGACCAGTCGTTCGAACAGCGAAGGATCTCGATGGGCAGCCATCAGCAGACAGGCCGCTCCCATCGAGTGACCGAACCCAACGATCGGGACACCCGCCACGTGGCGCGCCGCCGTGGCGGCCGCCTGGGCGTCGTCGCCGTAGCGGTTCCAATCGATCTCGCGCTCGAGCGGATCGGCGGGTAGCGGCGTGTCGCCGTGGCCCCGATAGTCGAACGCGACGCTGTGAAATCGGTCAGCCAGGGCCTGAGCGATCGGTAGGTAGCAGTGACCGTGAAACCCGGTTGCATGGCTGAGCAACAGCGTCGGTCCGCGGCCGCCGAAATCGTGGACAGCGAGCTGGACACCGTTGCTGGACATGACCGACATCGACTCATCCTCGCGAGCGGGATGGGACATCGGCGAATGCGGCTGATCTCAGTCGGCGTTCTTCTTGCGGCGGCGCCGCCACCAGATGCCGAACAGGCGGTCGAGCACCACGCCGAACACGATCGCCATCAGCAGCGACCAGCGAATGGTGGTCGTCTTCTCGAACACCCAGAAGTCGATGGACGTCGGCTCGCTGTTCTGCAGGAAGAAGATGACGGCCAGGCCGGCAACGATGGCGAAAGCGATCAACGCAATGTTGGGACCGTTTTTTCCGCTGGCGGCGATGTTCTGGTTCGGCCTGGGCAGTTCGTCGCTTGGTCGATTCATGTCATCGGTCTCCATGTGAGTCGGTTGCGCGAGTCGGATCGTGTGAGCCTGATCATGCCAGCCGGATCATGCCAGCCGGATCGTTCCGGCAACATCATGCACCACTCAGCGTGGCTCGCGTGGCAAACCCAGCAACCGCTCGCCGATGATGTTCCGTTGCACTTGGCTGGTGCCGCCTGCGATTCGGCCCCCTGGTGCGGCCAACATGCCGAAGGCGTCGGGACCATCCAGTGAGGCGTCGATACCGGCCAGATCGCCGCGCAACATCGAGGCCTCGAACATCATCTCGGTGATGCCCAACTTCATCAGGCTGGCGGCGGTGGACGCGATCGGCCCCTGCCGCTGCGCCATCGCCTTGTACGAACTGCCGCGGCTGATCAGCGTTGCCAGTCGTTGGCGGGCGACAGGTCCGAGCTCTCGTCCTTCGGCCAGCTTCGCCATGGACTCCAGCCGACGTTCCAGACCGACGATGCTGGTGCCGATGTGGCCGCGTTCGCTGGTCAGCACAGCCATGCCCACACCCCACCCGCCGTGTAGTGGACCCAGCAGATGCTCGGCCGGTAAGTCGACATCGGTGAAGAAGACTTCGTCGAACTCGGCCTCTCCGGTCATCTGCTTCAGCGGTCTGATTTCGATACCGGGCAGATCCATCGGACACAGGAAGAACGAGATGCCCTCGTGCTTCCTCGCATCGGGGTCGGTTCGGGCCATCAGAATGCCCCAGTTGCTGTACCGGCCCCCGCTGCACCACACCTTCTGACCGTCGACGATGAAGCGGTCACCGTCGCGCTGGGCCTTGGTGGACAGGCCCCCCAGATCGCTGCCTGCGCCAGGTTCGCTGAACAACTGGCACCACACCTGCGTGGTGTCCAGCGTCGCTGCCAGATGCGTGTGTTTCTGTTCGTCGGTTCCGTAGCGCTGAATCGCCCCACCGGCCAAGACCAAGCCGACCATGTTGAAGAACGGGGGCACTGCGGCCAGCGCGCACTCGAGCATCCAGATCGAGTTGTGATCGGCGGTCAGACCCTGGCCGCCGTACTCGACCGGCCAGTGGACGCCGGCGTAGTTCGCTTCGTGCAGCGTGCGTTGCCAGTGGAGCCCTTGCTGGACCAGATCGGGAGGACAGATCGCGCCGTAGTCGCGCGGCGCCGCCGACCTGTTGGCGGCCAGCCACTCGCGGGCCTGCAGCTGGAAATCATCGACGCCGATCATGTTGGGCGACCCTACGTGTGCGACTACGACGAACCGATGTCGGACGGGTCGGGCCGGCCCATGACCCACTTCGTCGGTCGCACCTGGACCAGCACATCGAAGTCGCCGTCTGGGTCGGGCACGGTGCCGCTGATGTTCCAGTCGAACTTGGTCTGGAACGCGGTGATCACGTCGTCTGCATAGGGGCGTGCGTGCAACTCGGCGCGGCCCTCGACGACCACCGGATCGCTGCCACTCTCGA
>JANNFQ010000503.1:0-4236 GCA_031380045.1 Acidimicrobiaceae bacterium | reverse complement strand
GTCAAAGTGGTCTTGCCATGGTCGATATGACCCATCGTGCCAATATTGACATGCGGCTTCGTACGCTCGAACTTCGCCTTACTCATGGTGGGTCTCCGTGCTCAGGAATCAGGGTGGGGTTGCCAAAGAACGGAACGAGTGTAGCCGGGAGGGCGGGGCCTCCACACCGTGCTTTCGTGCTTCCTCAGGTCACCCAGCTGCACCCTCATGCACGGGTCTGGCCGCGATGCTCACGTCGCGGTGCTTTCGAGGTCACCCAGCTGCACCCTCATGCACGGGTCTGGCCACGCCACTCTGCTTGCCGTGGGACGATGGGGGCATGAACGCCGAACAACGCTTGCTGGAACTTGGGATCGAACTGCCGCCGCCTGGGCCGGTTGCTGGTCTCTATGCCACTGCGGTGCGCGCCGGCGACATGGTGTACCTGTCGGGGTGCGGGCCGGCGCGAGCGGACGGCACGTACATCACCGGCAAGGTGGGCGCCGATGTCGACCTCGACCAGGCTCGGGCGGCAGCACGGCTGACCGGTCAGGTGCTGTTGAGCCGGCTGCGTGAACTGATCGGATCGCTGGACCACGTCGTCAGGTTGGTGAAGGTGCTGGGCATGGTCAACACGGCGCCCGGGTTCAACAAGACGCCATCGGTCATCGACGGCTGCTCCGAGCTGTTCATCGAGGTGTTCGGCGAATCAGGCCGCGGTGCTCGGTCGGCGGTCGGCATGGCCGAGCTGCCCTTCGACATCTGCGTCGAGATCGAGGCCATCTTCCAGGTCGATATCCCCTGACGCCCGTGCACAGGGCGTTTGACACAGAACTTCGGCGTCACAGCGCCCGGTCAGCGCTGTTCTCCTTTGACACAGACCGGGGACACCGCGGTGGGAATCGTCGTGATATATCAAATGTATACTGCGGCGATGCAGCTTGCCTCACGCCTTCAGAACCTCGGGACAGAGACGGCGTTCGCGGTGTCGCTGGCGGCGGCCGACTGGGCGGCCAAAGGCAACCGGGTCTATCCATTCCACCTGGGTGACATGAACCTGCCGACGCCTGCCAACGTGGTAGCGGCAATGGACCGGGCAATCGCCGATGGCATGACCGGATACTGCGCGGCTGCCGGCATCATGCCGTTGCGCGAGGCGTTGGCCGCCGACGTCGGTGACCGCCGAGGTCTGTCGTTCGAACCCGCCAACGTGGTGGTGCAGCCCGGCGGCAAGCCCGTCATCGGCAAGTTCATCCAGAGCGTCATGGAGCCGGGCGACGAGGTGTTGTACCCCAACCCCGGCTACCCCATCTACGAAAGTCAGATCGAGTACTTCGGTGGCACGGCGGTGCCGTATCGCTACATCGAGACACCGACCGGTTTCGCGCTGGACCTCGAGTACCTCGAAGCGCACATCACGCCCCGCACCACGGCGCTCATCTACAACGATCTGCAGAACCCGCTGTCGTCCGAAAGCAGCATCGACGAGATGCAGGCCGTCGCCGATCTGGCGATTCGCAACGACCTGTGGGTGCTGAGCGACGAGGCCTACTTCGAGATGCGCTACGCCGGCCAGAGCCACTCGATCGCCAGCCTGCCCGGCATGCAGCAGCGCACCGTCATCCTGTACACCTTCTCGAAGAAGTTCGCGATGACCGGATGGCGGCTGGGTGCGGCGATCGCCCCGATCGCTGTTGCCGAGGTGATCACCAAGTTGAACACCAACGACGAGTCGTGCACGGCCCACTTCGTGCAATGGGCCGGGCTGGAAGGCGTCACTGGCGACCCGTCGGGGCCGGTGGAACTTCGGGACATTCTGCGCGGCCGACGTGATGCCGCGGTGGATGCCACGAATGCAATTCCGGGCATGCACACGGCGCGCCCCGATGCCACGTTCTACGTGTTCGTCAATGTCACCCAGGCCATGCAGGCCAAGGGTTTCGACGATGTCAGCAAGTTCGCCACCGCAGCTTTGCACCACACCGGTGTGTCGTTCTGCACGCGCCGGCACTTCGGCCGTCCGCAGCCCGGCGAAGCCCATCAGTACATTCGCCTTGCGTACTCGGGCATCTCGACCGACGACATCACCGAGGGCCTCGGCCTGCTGCGCGACTGGGTGACATCGTGACCCATCAGCTCGGCACGGTCGTCGTCACCGGCAAGATCCCCGAGCCGGGACTGGAATTGTTGCAAGGTGCTGATCATCGAGTGATCGCATGGGACGACACCACGCCCATCCCCCGCGACGAGCTCCTGCGTCGGGTCGCCGGCGCCGACGTCATCGTGTCGTTGCTGACCGAGAAGATCGACGCGGAACTGCTGCAGGCGGCGGGCCCACAGCTGAAGGCCGTGTGCAACGTGGCGGTGGGTTTCAACAACATCGATGTGTCCGCGTGCCACGAGCGGGGCGTGGTGGCAACCAACACGCCCGGTGTGCTGACCGACGCCACCGCCGACATCGCCATGGCACTGATCCTGATGACGACCCGTCGCCTCGCCGAGGGCGAGCGCTTAATCCGATCGGGCCAGCCGTGGCAATGGGGCATGTTCATGATGCTGGGAACCGGGTTGCAGGGAGCGCGACTGGGGCTGGTCGGCATGGGCCAGATCGGTACTGCCCTGGCGCGCCGTGCCCGGGCCTTCGGTATGACCATCGGGTACAGCAATCGGCGGCCGGTCAGCAGGTCGGTTGCCGCCGAGCTCGAGGCCGAACATCTGTCGCTCGACGAACTGCTGGCCACCAGCGACGTGGTGTCATTGCACTGCCCCTACTCGGCCGAGACCCACCATCTGATCAGTGGCCCCCAACTGACCGCCATGCGCAACACCGCGTATCTGATCAACACGGCTCGCGGGCCGGTGATCGACGAGCATGCGTTGGTCGTCGCGCTGGAACGCGGCGAATTGGCCGGTGCAGGGCTGGACGTGTTCGAGAAGGAGCCAGAGGTGCACTCGGGCTTGTTGGATCGCGACGACGTGGTCCTGATACCCCACCTCGGCTCGGCAACGATCGAGACCCGGACGGCCATGGCCACCCTGGCCGCGCGCAACGCGCTGGCCATCCTGGCCGGCCAAGATCCGGTCACACCGATCAGCTGAACCCGGTCTGCGTCTGGATGGCAGGCTGTGGTCATGCGCTACGCGATCAGCACCTCACCCCAACGGACAACTTGGAGCTGGTTGCTCGAGGTCTGGCAACGAGCCGACGAGCACGAGGTTTTCGAGTCGGGCTGGACCTTCGATCATCTCTACCCGCTGTTCGGTGACTCGACCGAGGATTGCCTGGAGGGCTGGATCACGCTGACCGCCCTGCTGCACGAGACACAACGCCTGCGTGGCGGTGTGTTGGTCAGCGGGATGATCTATCGACACCCCGGTGTCTTGGCCAACATCGCCAGCACGCTGGACATCACGTCGGGCGGACGGTTGGAGCTGGGTGTCGGGGCGGGCTGGAACGAGGAGGAGTGCACGGCGTTCGGTATCGAGTTGGGTTCGTTGCGCGAGCGGTTCGATCGTTTCGAGGAAGGCTTGGCCGTGCTCGACATGTTGCTGACCCAGGAACGCACCACGTTCGAAGGTCGGTACTACCAGTTGCACGACGCGATGAACAATCCCAAGCCGCTGCAACCAAAGCTGCCCATCTGCATCGGAGGCAGCGGTCGTCGTCGAACCCTGCCATTGGCAGCTCGCCATGCCGACCACTGGAACTTCGGCGGCACCGATCCACGCGAGTTCGTCGAGTGCCGCGACGTGCTGCATCAAGCCTGCGCCGACATCGGCCGCGACCCCACCGAGATCACGTGCAGCGTGCTGTTGCGGTTCACCGGCGACGGCGACCAGCTGCTGACGGATCGCGACACGTGGACCCAGGCCGGAGTCGACCTGGCGATCGTGTCGCTGCCGAAGACAGCACCGCCCTCAGTCGTCGATGATGTCGCCGTTGCCCTCTCGCGATGATCGCGTCAGCTTGATCACGGCGCCCGGGCACCAGACTGCACGCGTGTTGAGCGCCGACCGTCGTGGTCGGGATCGTGACCTCGGACGCACAGTGCGTTCCAGCGCTCGACCGCGGGTCTCGCTCATCGTTCGCTTCGGGCACCTCGACCATCTCGGGTCGCCCAGCACCACCACATCGAACTGCTCGATCGCGCGAACCTCCTGTGACATCACTGCAAGAACCGATCGAGAGATGGGGCCAGCAACACGCACTCCAGATGGCCCGTACCGACATCGGCGGGGTCGTCGAGGTTGGTGCAT
>JANNFQ010000492.1:0-3837 GCA_031380045.1 Acidimicrobiaceae bacterium | reverse complement strand
ACTGCCCCGGTTCGACTGCCCCGGTTCGACTGCCCCGGTTCGACTGCCCCGGTTCGACTGCCCCGGTTCGACTGCCCCGGTTCGACTGCCCCGGTGCCCCGTGCGCGCAAACGCTCCGCGCCTCTGTGTGCTCACAGAAACGAGGAGTGCTGGGTTTGCGTGAGCGCACAAACGATCCGCGCCTTTGTGGGCTCGAGCAAAGCGAAGCGCGGCCTGCGAGTTCGGCCCGGCTGCTCGGTGTGCGGGTGAGTGGGCATCTGGAGGCCTGGTTGGGCTTGTGGTGCCCACGATGGTTGGGCCGGGTAAGGCCGGTGTGCGCAAGTGGGCGTGTGGAGGCCTGGTTGGGCTCGGGGTGCCCACGGCCGCTGTCCACCGGGTGGATCAGGTGCGTTCGAGGGCGGCCAGACGGGCGACGTCGTCGACGCAGCAGGACAGCCGGTCCCACAGCGCGTCGGCCACTGACATCACGTCGTCTCCGGCTGTCGCGGGGCCGACCAGTTCGCCGCTGGCGACCAGATCCTGTGCCAACTGGACCAGCGTGGGGATGTGGTCGTTCTAGCCCTCGACGCTCGCGTTCCAGAAGGTGGCGGTGTGCGTGGGGAACAGCAGCGACAGCACCGACCATTCACTGACCGGCAGCTCGTGGATCGTGGGCCAGCGTCGGCCGATGAACCCGTTCAGGTGCCGGGCCTGTTCGACGCCGCGGAACAGTGGGTCGGGCGCCAGCACCCGCACTTCGTCGATGTCGCTGAGCCTGATCGCGCCGAGGCACTGCAGACACGCTTGCAGCGTGGTCCACAGAACCAGATGCGTCGAGCGGTGCTGTCCAGACCGCATCTTGGCCAGGGCGTTCATCTCGGCGTGCGCCAAGGTCGTGCCGGCCAGCACGTCGTCGCCCGGATCGGACTCGTAGAGCCGGTTGCGTCCGGTGCTGACGACGGTCCCGTCGACCGTCGTGACCACGGCGTCGATGCCCAGGCTGCCCGAGCTGATCGAGGTCCAGGCCAGGTCCATGGCCATTTTCATCGCGGGATCGAGCCGGTCAATGGGCTGACAGCGTGGCAGACAACAGCGCCGCAGCGATGTCACCACGGGCCGCATCCACAACCGTGCGACACCCCTTCGCCATGATGATGGTCATGGAGATCCTCATCGGCCTCGTCATCGTCGGCATGGCGGCAGCACTCGTCGTCATCGGGTGGCTGCTTGCCCAGCGCCGTGCGTACACCGCACCGGTCCTCGACGCACCGATCCCACCGGTTTTCGCGCCCGAAGTGCCGGCGGAGCTCATTGCCCAGGCCGTATCCATGGCGGTGTCGCAGGCCAACGAGCGTGCATCACGAGAGCGCGACTTGGCCGTGCAAGCGGCTGTCCAGCAGGCCATCACCATGGCTGGCCAGCAGCTGGGCGCTGCCACCCAGGCCAACGACGCCACGCTTGCAGCCCGCCAGCAGCTGATCGACCAACGGTTGGGCGAAGTGCAATCGGGGGTGCAGACCGACATCCAGCGGCTCAGCACGCTGGTACAGCAGCTGGGCGAGGCCACCAGCGAGCGGTTCGGTCAGGTCGACCGGTCGCTGCAGGTGCACGCCGAGATCACGCAAACGTTGGCGGGCACCACCAACAGCTTGCGCGAGGCGCTGGCCAGCTCGAATGCTCGTGGTCAGTGGGGCGAGCGAATGGCCGAAGACGTGTTGCGGCTGGCTGGCTTCGAAGAGCGGGTGAACTATGTCAAGCGAACCGCTGTCGAGGGCGATGGCACGGGCATCCCCGACTTCACCTTCATGCTGCCGAAGGGGCACGTGTTGTTCATGGATGTGAAGTTCCCCATGGCTGCCTACCTGCGCTTTCTCGAGGCCGGTACCGACGCCGAACGGCAGGCGCACCGGGCCACGTTCGTGCGCGACGTGCGTGCTCGGGTGCGCGAGTTGGCCAAGCGCGAGTACGCCGCCGTCGACGATCGCCCTGCGGTCGACAACGTGTTGCTGTTCGTTCCCAACGAGACATTGGCCGCCTTCATCCACGAGAGCGACCATGGCCTGGTCGAAGAGGCCATGCGTCAGCACGTGGTCATCTGCTCGCCGCTCACCCTGTTCGCGTTCCTGGGCATCATTCGCCAGGCGTTCGACAACTTCATGATCGAGCAGACCAGCCAAGAAATCTTGGGATTGCTGGGCAAGTTCGGCCAGCAGTGGGGCAAGTATGCCGAGTCCATCGACAAGGTCAAGCGGCAGTTCGACACCGTGTCCCGGTCGTTCGACGAGCTGGCCGGCACCCGCCGCCGCCAGCTCGAACGGCACCTCACGGCCATCGACGAGGTGCGCCGCAAACAGGCGTTACCCATCGACGGCGAACTGTTCGCCTACGACGGCAGCGACGCGGGCGACGACGGTGCCGACGATGTCGGCTACGACAACGTGCGAGAACTGGGTGCCTAACACGGCACAATCGTCACCGTGAGTCAGATCGCATTCGATCTCGATCTCGACGACGGTGGCGAGCCCACCTACACCGTCGCCGAGTTGGCCGAGGCAATCAACGGCGCGCTCCACCGGCGGTTCAGCGACGGTCTGTGGGTCCGTGGCGAGATCCAGGGGTGGAACAAGAGCGCGGCGGGTCACATCTACTTCAATCTCGTCGAGATCGACGATCGTGCCGCCAAGTCCACCGTCCGGGTTGCGTTCTTCGCGGGTGCGCAGCACGGTCCACGCGAGCGGTTCCGTCGGGCCGGGCTGAAGCTGGGAGATGGGTTGAAGGTGCGCATCTTCGGTGGCCTCGACTTCTTCGCCGGCAGTGGCCAGGTCACGCTGAAGATGACCGACATCGATCCACGTTTCACGCTGGGCGAGATGGCCATCCAGCGCGACGAAGTCGTGCGTCGCCTGGTAGCGACCGGGCTGTTCGACGCCAATCGCCAGTGTCATCTGTCGGTGGCTCCCCTGCGGGTTGGTGTGGTCGCCAGCGTGGGCACTGCAGCGTGGGCCGACTTCGTGCACGAGATCGAGCGCAGCTCGTTCGCCTTTCAACTGTTCGTCGCCGATGTCCGGGTGCAGGGCGATGCCGCAGTCCACATGGTCAGCAATGCCATCGCCTCGCTCGGTCGCCGCGACGACCTGGACGTGGTCGTGGTCATCCGCGGCGGCGGCGCCCGCACCGAGCTGGCCACTTTCGATCACGAATCCATCGCGGTGGCCATCGCCACCAGCCCGTTGCCGGTGTTCACCGGTCTGGGTCACGAGATCGACCGCAGCGTGGCCGATGAAGTTGCCCACCGCGCCTTGAAGACGCCCACCGCCTGTGCCACCGCGCTGGTCGAGCGGGTAGCCGAGTACCTGGCCATCGTCGAGAACACCTGGGTGGCCATCGCCCAGAAGTCGGCGCGCATCGTCGACCGACATCACGGCAGGCTGGACGAGATCGCCACTGGCATGGGCGATCGGCTGCGTGGCGCGCTCGAACGCGGCGACGAACGGCTTGACCACCGCGCCACGCGTGTATGCGACGGCGCTCGTCGCGTGGTCCAGCGCGCTGACACGCAGTTGGCCGGCGCTGTGGCCACGCTGGCAAGGGTGCCCGCCCGGCTCGATGCCGAACAGCGCACTGTGGCCGGGCTGCAGACACAACTGCGCCTGCTCGACCCGGTCAACGTCATGGCGCGGGGTTGGAGCATCACCCGAGGTCCCGATGACATCGCAGTACGCGACGCAACCTCACTGTCGCCAGGCGACTTGCTGGTCACCACGTTCGCGGCCGGCACTGCCACCAGCACCGTCCAGACGGTGCATCCACACATCGATCCAACCGATCCCACCGACCACATCGATCCCACCCTTCCCA
>JANNFQ010000480.1:0-5174 GCA_031380045.1 Acidimicrobiaceae bacterium | reverse complement strand
CACCATTCTTTTCGCTCCGCCGCCCGAACGCGAGCACCAATCAGAGGTTTTTCAGCACCCTGCTAGGGGTCGATCGCTGAAAACTGCCGTTCAGTAGTGGTGCCCAGGACGGGATTCGAACCCGTACGTACTTTCGTACAGGAGGGTTTAAGGCTTCACTCCCACGTCCGATGCGTCCGGTTCGGTCCGTCCGCCCTGCTCACGTCCGCCGCTGCAGTCCGCCTGCGTCCGTCTGATCCGCCCGCGTCCGACACGTACCGCCGAGTCCCGTGCAGGAACCGGGCAGGATCTCGCGTTGCGTTGTCCTACCACCTGTCCTACCATCGCACCATGGCGCAACGACAGAAGCGATCGATCTCACTTCCCTCCGACCTGGCCGACGCGATCGACGTCGCGGCCACCGCAGAGGGCACGACGGTCAGCGCGTGGATCGCCGAGACCGCCGCCCATCGCCTGCGTCTCGATGCCGGCCGTCAGGGCGTCGCCGAGTGGGAGCGCCAACATGGCACGCTCACCGCAGAGGAGGTCGCCGATGGACTTGCCCGCGCCCGAGCGATGCTCCGCCGGCAGCCGTCCCGTAAGAGCGCGTGATGAACGGCGTCACCTATGACACCGGAGCGTTGATCGCGGCTGATCGCAACGACCGACGGATGTGGGCGCTCCACGCCGGCCTCCTCGCGCTCGAGGTCTCCCCCACCGTGCCGACCCCCGTGCTCGCCAAAGCGTGGCGGGGCGGTTCGCGTCAGGCGAGCCTCGCCCGCTTCGTCGCCCTGTGCACAACCGAGCCCCTGACCGACGAACAGGCCAAGGCGGTCGGATGGCTCGGAGCGCGTTCCGGCCACGTCGACATCGTCGATGTCACCGTCGTCGAAGGAGCCATCCGCCGCCACGACGCCATCGTCACCTCCAACCCCACCCACATCCGCAAGATCGCCGACACAACACGCACCCGCCTCACTATCGAAATCGTCTGACCTCCTCGCTACCTCGACGGCTGGCACAACATCGTCAACCAGATCGCCAGCAGACCCTTCGACACTGGCGGCGTCGGCTTCCCGGCAGGCGACCCCACCGGCACCGCCCCCATCAACATCTCCGCTCTTACATCACCCGATCGAACATTTGCTGACGGTGGGCGCAAACGTCGATCAACCCACTGACCGCCCACTTGTTCGTTCGCGATCGGACAACCTTGCCGCTACGTCACCCGACGCTGCCGCCGTCCGGGCCCACCTCGACCGAAGTCTGCGCAGGGGCACTTTCTGTGGCAAGCATCCGGCTCGCGTTGAAGTAGTGGAGAAGATGCTGTGCGACGAGGTCTGCGGATTCGTCCACACGGTCGGGACGGTCGTAGAACTCGACCTGCGAGCTCGGTTCCAGGTTCACGAAACGACGCTCGACGTGCATCGAGTCGTGGAACTGCTTCGCCCAATGCGGCGCCAGCGCACCGTCGGCGTGTACGAAAAGGGAGGGACTGGCGATGCGTGGTGCGAGCGCCTGCGCGTCGAACGACAGCCAAGGCTCACGCGACATCACTGCGTTGAACGACTCCGCGAGCGCGTTGTCATAGCTGTAGCCCTTCGACCCGACCGAGGCCACGATCTCGTTCTCGGCGAACCGTTCGGAGTAGCGGATCGACATATACTGCACGTCCCTGTCGCTGTGGTGAACCAGCGCCGACAAGTCAGCGCTGGCACGTCGCCGGTTGAACACGGCCATCTCTAACGCGTCGATCGCCAGGTCCGAACGCAGCGACCTCGACGCTTGCCAGCCGACGATGAACCGCAAGTAGACGTCGATGATGAACGCCACATACACCCACCCGATGTGCGTCTTCACGTACGTGAGATCGGCGACCCACAACCGGTTCGGTGCCGGCGCCTTGAAATCGCGTGACACCAGATCAGCCGGGCGCTCCAACCGGTCATCTGACCTTGTCGTGACGGTGAAAGCCTTGCCACGTCTGGCTCCGCTGATGCCTTCTTGGCGCATCAGCCGCTCGACCCGGCCACGACCCACGCTGATGTCCTCTCGGTTGAGTTGTGTCCAGATCTTGTCGGCGCCATAGACGAACAAGTTCTCCGAGTAGACGCGGCGGATCTCCACGACCAGCTCCGCGTCACGGATCGCTCGTGCCGATGGCGGTCGTTTGCGGGCGACCCAATACGTGTTCGGGGCGATCTTGCACCCGTGCTCGGTGAGCACCCTGCAGATCGGCTCGACCCCGAACCTGTCCCGATGCGCGTCGATGAACGCGACTATCTCCACGACTGGCGGTCGAGCTCCGCCCCGAAGAAAGCCGACGCCGCCTTCAAGATTTCGTTGGCCCGGCGCAGCTCACGGTTCTCACGCTCGAGCTCTTTGATCCGCGACCGCTCCTCGGTTGTCACCCCGGCTCGCTTGCCGCCATCAACCTCGGCCGCGCGGACCCACTTGCGCAACGTCTCATGATTCACGCCGAGCTTCTTGGAGATCGACTCGATCGCCTTCCACTGCGACGGATACTCGTCCTGATGCTCGAACACCATCCGGACCCACGCTCACGCGTCTCGTCCCGGTACTTCCCACCACGGTTTGCTCCTGTCATTGCTCATCCTCTCAAGGGTTGGAGCAGTCACCGATCCCGAGGCGGTTCAGTGTTGTCGGAAGAATTGGTCAAGATTTGACCGGGTGGTGCCGATGAGTGTGATGGACAGCGGCGCAGCTTCGCGCGACCGACGTCGGGCATCCATCTACGTTTCGGAGAATCTCATGCAACGCCGTATTTCTCGCAAGTTCGTCGCACTCGCTGTCGGTGTACCGGTTGTCTTGGCTGCGGGTATCGCGCTTGCGTATTGGACGAGCAGCGGCAGCGGCAGCGGAAACGCAACGACAGGCACCACGACTTCCATCACTGTCAACCAGACCGTTTCGCCGACGGGCCTGGCACCAGGCGGCACGGTCGCCTTGTCGGGGAACTTCACCAACACCAATACCAGCAAGGTGTACGTGACGGCAGTTACGGCGTCGGTGACACCGTTCAGTGTGCAGCCCGATGTCAGCAAGCCAGCGTGCAATCAGGCTGACTTCACGATCACCGGTACCTCCCTCGTGGGCGCCGAAATCTTGCCGGGCGCTGGGGTCGGAGCGTGGTCGGGTCTGTCGCTGAATATGGTCAACGCAGCGACGAATCAAGACAACTGTAAAAACGTCACGGTGCCGATCACCTACGTTTCGAACTGATCTTCGGACGGTGGCGCTGCGCCTGACCTGTCCAGATTCGGTCCACTGATGAAGAGATTGTTGTGACTCGTTCCACGCGTCTTCTCGTCGCCACCGTTGGCCTCGCGCTGTTCGTTTTGGTGGCCTCAGCGCGAGCGAGGGCCTATTGGCCCGAGAGCGGTGCTGGGGGTGGTGTCGTGGCTGTCGGCACGCAGTTGCCTCCGGTCAACGTCGACGCAACGGCAGCGTTGGGAAGTGCGACCGCGGTCGTCCGTTGGGACGCCGTAGCGGGCGCCGATGGCGGCAACGTTGACGGCTATTACGTGGAACGCTTGGTGGGGACCGTTGCCAGCGCAGCATGTTCGAGTTCAGCGACAATGCTGTTGCCTGCAGCGGTGACGAGCTGCGACGACTCGAACTTGATAGATGGCACCTACACCTACACCGTCACCGCCGTGTATCACTCCTGGACTGCGCTCAGCTCACCGAGCGTTGCGGTAACGGTCAGTTCAGCTTTCCACTTCGCCATATCTATGCCGGCGAGCGTCACGTCCAACACTGCGTTTTCGGTGACCGTGACGGCGAAGGACAGCTCGAACAACACCGTCGTCGGGTATCTGGGCACTGTACATTTTTCGACGACTGATCCGGCGTCGCCGATTCTGCCGGAAGACTTCACGTTCGTCGCCGGTGACGGCGGCACACACACCTTCGTGAACGCAGTGACGTTGAAGACGGCGCCGAGCCAGACCGTTTCGGTGACAGAGACCACCGACGCCAGCCGCAACGGTGTTCGCTCGGTATTGGTGACCGCCGGTGCGGCAACGAAGTTGATGGTCTCCAAGCAGCCGGGCGGCGGTACGGGCGGGATCGCCTGGACTGCACAACCCCAGATCGTTGTTCTAGATGCGTTGGGAAACACCGTCACCACGAGCGCTGCGAGCGTGACGTTGTCGATCACATCTGGCACTGGGACAAACGGCGCGATGCTGAGCTGTGCCACCAACCCCCTGGCATCGACGTCGGGTGTGGCCACGTTCGCCGGCTGCAAAATCGCCATGCCAGGGACCGGGTACACCCTCACCGCCACAGCGAGCGGACTGGCAAGCGCAACCACCCACCCGTTCGACGTCGTCGTGGGCCCAGCCTCACAACTCGTATTCAGCCAACAACCGTCCGCGGCCGTGGCCGGATCCGCGTTCACCCCGGCGGTCGCAGTCACGGTTCAAGACGCGGGTGGAAACCCCATCGCGAACGGTACCGCCACGATCACAATCGCGATCGGCACCAACCCGGGCGGCGGCGCCCTCTCAGGCACAATTGCGACAACAGCGAGCGGGGGCGTCAGCGTGTTCCCCGACCTGTCGATCAACCGCACCGGCACGGGTTACACCCTTGTGGCATCAAGCGCAGGCCTGGCAAGCGCCACCAGCACCGCATTCAACATCACGGTCGGCGCCGCGGCCAAAGTTGGCTTCACCCAACAACCCGGCGGCGGCACCGGCGGAGTCACATGGGCCACACAACCCAAAGTGGCCATCCAGGACGCATTCGGAAACACCATCACGACAAGCACAACCAGCGTGACACTGGCTATCACCACAGGCACCGGAGCCTCCGGGGCAGTCGCAACCTGCACCGCCAACCCCACCCCGGCCGTTTCGGGGATTGCCACGTTCACCGGATGCAAAATCGACAAAGCCGGTGCCGGCTACACCCTGACCGCAGCCGGCGCCGGGTTAGCCAGCGGCGCCAGCAACCCATTCAATGTCACGGTCGGCCCGGTCACCAAACTTGGTTTCAAGGGCGCCATGATGCACGGCCTCGCCAACGGCGTGTTTCTCGACGACAAGCGTTTCTGGCCGATCTACGAGCGGGCCGAGAAGCTCGATGTGCCGATCTACTTTCATCCCGCGACGCCGGACGCGCGCGTGATGGACGTCTACTACAACGACTACGCCAAGGACTTCCCG
>JANNFQ010000460.1:0-15737 GCA_031380045.1 Acidimicrobiaceae bacterium | reverse complement strand
GCGCCGCCGGCCCCCCCCCCCCCCACGACTCGAGTCGAGCCGTTGGAGCTGCCCCCGATCCGTCGAACGGCGCCGATTCGAACGGCGCCGATCGTACGACGGCCACCGATGCCGGCCAGAACGACCCGGCCCCGACCGTGGCAACGGCACCCGCCGACACCGCATCGGGCGCGGCGACCGCTGATAGCCCGTCCGCCGAGGCCGCGCCCAGCGCCGGCGACATGGCCATGGGTGCGGGCACAGCAGGTGGCGGTCAGTACTCCGCGAACGCCTATGCCGAAGAGCCGCGCGAGTTGGTGGCACAGCGCACCATGTCCACCGGCGTCACGATGCGAGCGCATCTGACGCGCTACGACGCCAGCATGTCGCCGTACGGCGGATTCGACACGTCGGGTAGCGGCGACGGCTGGACGCCGGCGGGTTGGTGCTCTCCCGGCGGCGACCTCCGCATCAGCATCGCCGCGCCCGATTCGGCGAACGTCACATGGGCGCCGTGGTACACCGAACCGAAAGACGGTCTGGCGGTCAGCTCGTTCAGCACCGGCTACGTGGAGGGCGTGCCGATGTTCGGCGTGGTGGTCCAGGTTGGTCCAGATGCAACGAGTGTCACGTTCACGACCGCGTCGGGGGCCAACGACACAACGACCCCGTCGAACGGCCTGGCGCTGCTGATCGTGGCCGGACCGATCGAGGATGACTTCACCATCGACGTCGACCGTCCCGATGACGGATCGACCAGCGTCGACGTGGCCGAGCTGACCGAGTCGTGGGGCAGCGTCGAGTATCGCGAGGCGTGCGAGCCACCCCCGCCCGCACTGCCGCCGGCTGGCGAACAGCCGGCCGATGTGGCAGCAGCAGAGGCGGCCGTCCACGAGTCGTGGCGGATGATCCACGATTCGGTCAACAACGAGGCGGCCGTGCGGCAATCGTTCATCGACGAAGCCACAGGATTGGCCGAGGCGTGGGAGGCACTGCAGAACGGGCAGTACGGCGATGCGGCACGCACGTCGACCACGACGATTCGCGAGCTGGTGTTCACCACTCCGACCGAGGCGTGGTTCCGCTATGACATCGAGACCTCGTTGGCCGACTTCCCCAACCGCTACGGCATCGCCCGGTTGTCCGACGGCGGCATCTGGCAGATCACCCGGCAGACCATCTGCCAAGACATCGCGTTGGCGCCCGGATTCGGATGCGCACCATCCGTGGACACCCTGTATCCGCCCAGTGCCGTGAACGATCCGCGGTACGGCGGTGTGCCGGCGGAGGGACCGCCGGCGGGTGAGGAGATCGTCCTGATCGACTGACGCCGGCGAGAGCGGCACATCTCGCGATTCGCCGCCAGACTGGACGGGTGACCGTGTCGACCGCCCAGAACGCCCGCAGCCGTATCACGGCGCGCTCCGTGGCTCTTCGCTGCCTGGAGCGCATCGATCACGATGGCGCGTACGCGAACCTGGTGGTGTCGTCGGCACTCGACGACAGCGGCCTCGATCGGCGCGATCGCGCCTTTGTCACCGAATTGGTCCATGGCACCACACGCATGCGTCGTGCCTGTGACGCCGTGGTCGACCGATTCGTGCTGAACGAACCCGAGCCCGCAATTCGCACACTCTTGCGACTGGGCGCTCAGCAACTGACGTTCACGGACGTGGCACCTCATGCGGCTGTCGCCGAGACAGTCGAGTTGGCGCCCAAGCGCGCCCGCGGCTTCGTCAACGCCGTCCTGCGCAACGTGACTCGCACGCCCATGATCTGGCCAGATCTGGCGACTGAACTGAGCTATCCCGACTGGTTGTTCCAGCGACTGCAGCTCGAACTGGGTGACGATGCCCGCGATGCCATGCGACGGATGAACGAACCGCCACCGGTTTCGGTTCGCGACGACGGCTACACACAGGACCGCTCGTCGCAGTGGGTCGCAGCCGCTGTGGGGGCCAGGGCCGGCGAGCTCGTTCTCGATGTGTGCGCAGCACCCGGCGGCAAGGCAACTGCGATGGCCGCTCGCCCCCACCACGACGGGGCCTATGTGGTAGCCGCAGAGCTGTCAGCGGCTCGTGCCGGCCTGGTCGCTGCCAACGTGCGGACCCTCCAGGCCGACGTCACCTCGGTGGTTGCCGATGGCATCGCGCCGCCGTTCGCTGGTGCGGCATTCGACCGCGTGTTGCTGGATGCTCCGTGCTCGGGTCTGGGCGCTCTGCGTCGCCGGCCCGACGCTCGCTGGCGTATGACGCCGCAGTCCATCGACGAGCTGACCGCGTTGCAAGGACGACTGCTCGCTGCGTCGGCGCAACTGGTGAAGCCCGGTGGCGCGCTGGTGTACAGCGTGTGCACGTTGACGGCCGCCGAATCGATCGACCACCCGACCCCAGATGGATTCGAGGTCGACAGCAGCACTCCGCCGGTCGGTACCTGGCGACCCTTCGCACAGGGGTGGCGCGTGCTGCCACAGGACGACGACACCGACGGCATGGTGCTGATTCGGTACCGTCGCGTCTCATGAGCGATCAGAGCGATCAGAGCGACACCGAGACCCTGCAGGCCAAGGTCCTGACCGTCAGCGACGGCGTCGTCCATGGCACCCGCGACGACGCCAGCGGGCGCGCGCTGGTCGATCAACTGGCGAGCGCCGGCTTCGCAGTCGTCGAGCATCGTGTCACGGCCGACGGCGCCAACGAGGTGGCGGCCGCGCTGACCGAGATGAGCAATGCATTTGCGGGCGTGATCGTGTCGACCGGCGGCACCGGCTTTGCGCCGCGCGACCAGACGCCAGAGGGCACCCGCAGGATCATCGAGCGCGAAGCCCCTGGCTTGGCCGAGGCGATGAGGTTGGTCAGCCCATTGGGTCGGCTGTCGCGCGGCATCGCCGGAGTTCGTGGTCAATCCATCATCTGCAACACGCCGGGTTCACCGAAGGGTTGTGTCGAGCAGCTTGGTGCCATCCTCGACGTCCTGCCGCATGCACTCCGACTGCTGAATTCCGAGCCCACCACTCACTGACGCCAGATAGCGTGCGCAGTCGTGTTGCGGCTGGTGCTTCCCAAGGGTTCGCTCGAGCGAGCCACGTTGGATCTGTTCGAGGCGGCCGACCTGCCGGTCATCCGTTCGTCGTCGGTCGACTACAAGGCCACCATCGACGATCCACGCATTGCCGAGGTACGCATTCTGCGTCCGCAAGAGATCCCCACGTACGTCGCCGAGGGTCTGTTCGACATCGGCATCACCGGTCGCGACTGGGTGGAAGAGACGTCCAGCGATGTCGTCAGCCTTGGCGAGATGCACTACTCGAAGGCCACGTCGCTGCCGATCAGGGTGGTCGTTGCCGTGGCCGGCGACTCGCCGGCGATGCGCATCGAAGATCTGCCGCCCGGGTTGCGCGTCAGCACCGAGTATCCAGAGCTGACCCGCCGCTTCTTCGCCGGAAAGGGAATCGACGCCGACATCCGGTTGTCGTACGGCGCCAGTGAGGCGAAGATCCCCGACATCGCCGACTGCATCGTGGACATCACCGAGACGGGCCGGGCGTTGCGAGCGGCAGGACTGCGCATCATCGACGAGATCCTGCAGAGCTACACAGAAGTCATCGCCAACCGACAGGCGTACGACGATCCCGACAAGCGCCACGCCATGGGGCAGCTGATGACTCTCCTGAATGGAACGCTGGATGCGCGCGGCAAGGTGCTGCTGAAGCTGAACGTCAGCGCCCAGCACTTCGCTGCGGTGCTGCCGTTGGTGCCGGCGCTGAAGGCACCCACGGTCAGCGAATTGGCGGGAGGCGACGGCTACGCCATCGAGACAGTGGTCGCCAAAAATCAGATCAACCGCTTGATCCCTGCGCTGAAAGATGCCGGGGCGACCGGCATCCTCGAGCTGCCGATCAGCAAGATCATCCCATGAGCGCGCTGTCTGCGGCAGAGCACGACGGCACCGTGACCAGTTTCGATCAAGAGGTCGTCCTGGGCGAGGTGACCGACGTGCACGGCGTCGCTTGGCCGTTCCACTGCATTGCCATCGCCGACGGCTCGCGGACGATCCAGGTCGGGGCATCGGTGGCGTTCGCAACGCTGCCCAAGCTCGGCCGCTACGAAGCGACCGACATCCGTCCCAGGTGAACGACCGCGACCGTCGGATCATCGACGTCATCCGCTCGCTGCGCGAAGGCGAGGTCGTGTCGTACGGCGACATCGCCAGTGATGCCGGATACCCCAAGCAGTCTCGTCTGGTGGGCCGCCTGTTGTCGATGAACGACGACCCCGACCTACCGTGGTGGCGGGTCGTGAGCTCTGTCGGCCGTCTGGTGCCCGACCATGAACGCGAACAGGCCGCACGCCTGCGCAGCGAAGGCGTTCGGATGCGCAACCAGAGGGTGCAGCAATCACCATTCGGCCGATTCGCGAGGTCGCCAGGAAGGGCTGGTTGACGTCCGACGACCAGTAGTGTCGGCGAGCCGCGCCGCTGTGGAGCGGGATGACCGAAGCGCACGGCCAACACGACGACGGGGAGACGCAATGACAGCGACGGTGGACCATACGGCGTTCGAGCACGGACAGATCGAGGCGAACGGCATCTCGATCCACACCGTCTCGCTGGGCGAAGGCCCCCTGGTGATCTTCTGCCACGGATTTCCAGAGTCGTGGTACTCGTGGCGACACCAGTTGCCCGCGGTGGCCGGGGCCGGGTTCCGCGCTGTGGCGATGGACATGCGCGGGTACGGGCAGACCAGCCAGCCGGAAGAGGTGGGTGCCTACACGCTGAATCACCTCGTCGGCGACGTCGTGGGCGTGGTTGCAGCACTGGGCGAGCGACGGGCGGTGGTCGTGGGACACGACTGGGGTGCGCCTGTGGCGTGGTACAGCGCTTTGATGCGCCCTGACGTCTTCCGTGCCGTTGCCGCGTTGAGCGTGCCGTACACCGCCCCGTTCGGTGGTCTGCCAGAAGGATTCACCATCAACGACATGATGCGGGCCGTTGCCGCCGGTCGCGACTACTACCGCCTGTACTTCCAAGAGCCTGGCGTGGCCGAAGCCGACCTCGAGACCGACGTCGGCCGAGCGATGCTCGGGTTCATGTACACCATCTCGGGCGACATCGTCGCCGATGGTGTCCACCAGACCGGCTGGGACGGGCACTTCACATTGGGCGAGACCCTGCACCAACAAATGGTCATCCCCCAGCAACTGCCCGCGTGGTTGACCGAGGACGACCTCGCCTTCTACGTCTCGGAGATCAGCCGCACTGGTTTCCGCGGTGGGCTGAACTGGTACCGGAACATCAACGCACTGCCCGCCATCCTGGCGCCGTTCCTGGGCGCCACCATCGACCAGCCGGCGCTGTACCTGGGCGGCCAACACGACATGATCGCCGGCAACACCCCAGAGGCGCTGGCGGCACTGCCGAACGATGTGCCCGGCCTGCGCGACCTGCAGATCTTTCCGGGGGCCGGTCACTGGTTGCAGCAGGAACGACCCGAGCAGGTGAACGATGCGCTGGTTGCGTTCCTGCGCAGCCTGTGAGCGTGCTGCTGTCGGTGTTTCGCGACCGTGATCGGGTCAGGTGGTCTGAGCGTTCTTGATCTGCACGAAGGCCAGACGGATGTTGCTGAGCGCATCACGCATCGTCTCGGCCTCGGGCCCGATGCGTTCGCCCAAGCCTTCCACCAGGCAGGCGACCGCGTCGATGGACAGTGCGGCCTGGGGGAGATCAGGGGGAGTGGCGCCCAGATGAATGGCCGCCAACTCGTACAGACCCACGATGTGATTGGTGATCACGACATCGGCAGGGGTCTGGGCCAGGCGACGGCGAGTCTCTTCCAGCACGGCGTTGGCTGCCTGGATGCGATCGGCATCGGCGGCGACATCATCGAGGTCGGGTGGTGATTGGCGTGGGTCGAGCTCGTCGAATTGTTGTTGAGCAGGTGCGTTCGTGGATTCGTCGCTCACGTTTGGTACCCTATCGGCCGACAACTGAGGCGAAGTGGGGTTGGTTCCCCCACCCGGCCACAACGGTCCCGCTGGTCGGGGTCCACGTGCGTCCGGGTCGAGTAAGCGATCTGGATTGATCGAGCGCTGCGTGCAGCGGTCGTGTCCTCGTCGTGGCTGCGGCTTTGCATCATGCCAGCCACCGATACGACTGGCCGAGCCCCACCAGCTCGGTCATGTCTCCACACTTGGGAGGACAAACCCATTGCACAGGAGTGATCAGCCATAGCACCGCCGCAGCAACCAGAGCACCGGTACAACGACCGCATTCGCGCCCGTGAGGTTCGCCTCATCGGCCCCGATGGTGGCCAACTCGGGATCAAAGCACTTCCCGACGCATTGGCCATGGCTCGCCAACTCGATCTCGACCTCGTCGAAGTCGCGCCAATGGCGAATCCACCCGTTTGCCGGATCATGGACTACGGCAAGTTCCGCTACGAGGAAAGTCAGAAGGCCAAGGAGTCTCGCAAGAAGACCGTCCAGGTGTCGATCAAGGAAGTGAAGTTCCGTCCGAAGATCGGCAAGGGCGATTTCGATACCAAGGTCCGTCACATGCACGATTTCTTGCACGACGGACACAAGGTGAAGGTGACACTCCAGTTCCGTGGGCGCGAGATGGCCCACCCCGAGCTCGGCTCGAAGATCCTCGACGCAGTCATCGAACAACTGGGACCGATTGCAAAGGTCGAGGCGTATGCCCGGCTGGAAGGTCGCAACATGACGATGGTGATCGCCCCCGAGAAAAAAGCAGCTCCCAAGAAGGAACGGCCCGATCGACCTGCACCACCACCGGCCTCGGCCGATGCTCAGCACGCCGACGCGACGCCCGCCCCTGCAGAGCCAGCCGACGCTGCGCCCACCGAGACCCCCGAGGTCGAGGAAGCATCAGTTCCGGATCTGGCTGCTGCCCCGGCAGTCGTCGACGACGCAGTACCCGTCGACCCGGCCTGACTCCCAAACCCGATCGGCCGACGCTGACGACGACAGCGCCTCCGCACGTTCACACGACGCAGATCACAGGACACACCATGCCCAAGATGAAGACCAGCAAGACTGCCGCGAAGCGGTTCAGCAAGACCGGCACCGGCAAGCTCCGGCGCCTGCAGCAGAACCGTCAGCACCTGTTCGAGAAGAAGCCCTCCACACGTACGCGCCGTCTGGACGGCATGGTTGCTGTGCACCCGGGCGACGCCAAGAAAATCAAGCGCCTCCTCGGCGAGCGCTGAACCGATCATCTGGCGCGGCCGCCGCCGATACAACCACCACACGTACGGGCACGCCGTACGGACACAGCAAGTACGACCAAAGAGACCCGTCTGCCAGAACCCGGCTGAGGGACGAAGAGAAGGACAACGACGATGGCACGAGTGAAACGAGCAGTGGGCTCGAAGAAGCACCGCAAGCAGGTGCTGGAGCGCGCAAAGGGCTACTACGGCAACAAGAGCCGTTCGGTGCGCGCGGCGAACGAGCAGGTCATGCGCAGTGGGCAGTACGCGTTCCGTGACCGCCGCGCCAAGAAGGGCGAGTTCCGCCGGCTGTGGATCCAGCGCATCAACGCGGCGTGCCGCATGTACGACATGAGCTACAGCCGCTTCATCGCCGGTCTGAACGCCGCCGGCATCGAGGTCGACCGCAAGATCCTGGCCGATCTCGCGGTGACCGACATCGACGCCTTCGGTCAGCTCGTCGCCGCCGCGAAGGCGGCTCTCTGAGCGACCAGCTCACCTACTCGAACCCAAAGGTTCAACGACTGCGGCGCCTCTTGGGGCGCCGCAGTGCGCGTCTGGAAGAAGGCGCGTTCGTCGTCGAAGGTCCGGCTTTGGTCGATCACGCAGTCCGCGCCGGGTGGGAGCTCGAGGCCGTGTTCGTGGCCGCCGGACACTGGTCGTATCGGCCCCCCATGCAGAACTCGGCCGATGTCGCAGTGTTCGAGCTCGCGCCGAACGTCATCGAACGAGTGGCCAGCACCGAAACGCCGCAGCCCGTGCTGGGTATCGTGCGGCGGCGTACCGCCAGCATCGGCGCATTCGACCAAGCCTCGTTCCTGCTGATCGGTGATGGCATCAGCGACCCCGGTAACGCCGGCACCATGTTGCGGTCGGCCGAGGCCGCCGGCGCCGACGCAGTCGTGATGACGCAGGGATCGGTCGATGTGTTCAACCCGAAGGTGGTCCGGTCGAGCGCCGGCGCGTTGTTCGAAGTGCCCGTCATCGTCGACATCACGATCGACGATGTGTTGCGCGCGTTGAAACAGCTGCCAACACCGTTCCGGTCGTTCGGCACCACCTCGCACGCCGTGGCATTGCCCGGCACGAATGCGACCGTCACCGCGTACACCGATGTCGACCTGACCGGTCCGTCGGCGATCGTGGTCGGCAACGAGGCGGCGGGCCTGTCGCTGGACACAGCGGTCGATCATTGGATCACCGTGCCCCATGCGGGTCGTGCTGAAAGCCTGAACGTGGCCATGGCCGCGACTGTGTTGGTATTCGAGGTCGCTCGGCAACGGCAGGGCCGCTAGTGTGCCCGCATGTTCACGCAGCGATTTCGACGCCCCCGAGGCGTTTTCGAGGTCGCCCGCGTCGCCCAGCGTCGCTGACCCACATGCGCCCCGGGGGGAAGTTCTCCACCGAGTCCCAGCCGTGAGGCCACCCGCGAAAGAGTGACGACATGTTGGAAGCAGTGACTGCAGCCCGCAACGACGGGTTGCAACGTATTCAGGACGCGGCCACCGTCGACGCGCTGGACGCGCTCGATACCGAGTTGCTGGGGAAGAAGGGCTCGTTCGCCGTCTTCAAGACGCAACTGGGTCAATTGGCCTCGGTCGACGAACGCAAGACTGCCGGACAAGCGCTCCATGCCGCCAGCACCACCGTGGCGCAAGCGCTTCAGGCTCGGCGTGCCGAGTTGGCGCGAGGCGAGCGCCACGCTGCGTTGCAGGCCGAGCGTCTGGACTTGACCGAAGAGCTCGGCTTCCCGCAGCGCGGCCACGCCCACTTGGTCACTCAGGCCTGGGAGCGACTAGAGGATGTCTTTGTCGGTCTGGGTTTCCAGGTAGCCGAAGGGCCCGAGGTCGAGACCGACTTCTACAACTTCGAGGCGCTGAACATGCCGCGCAGCCACCCGGCGCGCAGCGGTTTCGACACGCTGTTCACCGACTATCGCGACGATGGCACGGTGCTGCTGCGAACTCACACGTCGCCCGTGCAGATCCGGGTCATGCAGACCATCCAGCCGCCCATCTACATGATCATGCCCGGACGTGTCTTCCGCCGCGACACGCCCGATGCCACGCACATGCCGGTGTTCCACCAGATCGAGGGTCTGGTGGTCGACCGCGGTATCACCATGGCCCATCTGGCCGGAACCATCGATGCGTTCACCAAGGCCTTCTTCGGCGGTTCGTTCACCAGCCGATTGCGGCCCAACTACGTCCCCTTCACCGAGCCATCGGCAGAGTTCGACATTCGGCGACCCGACGGGTCGTGGATCGAGCTGGGTGGGTGCGGCATGGTGCATCCCAACGTGCTGCGCGCCGGCGGATTGGATCCCGAGGAGTGGAGCGGGTTCGCGTTCGGTTTCGGTATCGATCGCATGGCTCGCGAGCGTCACGGCATCGACGACATCCGCGACATGTTCAGCAACGACATCCGCTTCATCGAGCAGTTCTGAGCCCATCATGAAACTCGTCCTTTCTTGGTTGAACGACCTCGCCCCCATCGGGCACGATGTCGACGATCTCGCCGTCTGCATGACTGCGCTCGGTCTACAAGTTGAAGACATCGTGTTGGCGGGCTCGACCGTCGACGGCGTCGTCACAGCGCGTGTGATGCGCACCGAGCGCCACCCCGATGCCGCCAAGGTGCACCGCGTCTGGGTCGATACCGGCGATGGCGTCGAGTGCCACGTCTGGTGCGGCGCGTTCAACATGTCCGTCGACGATGTCGTCCCTCTGGCCACGCCTGGCACGGTCATGCCCGATGGCCGCACCATCGAGCCGCGTCCCATCCTGGGCATCGATTCGCAGGGCATGTTGTGCTCGGCTCGTGAGTTGGGGCTGGGCGACGATCACACCGGCATCATGATCCTGCCGGCCGATGTGCCGTTGGGCCTGCCCTACGGCCAAGCGCTGGGCATCGAGACGGAAGTCGTCTTCGACGTTGATCTCACCCGCAACCGTCCCGACTGCTGGGGTCACCTTGGCGCCGCCCGCGATGTGGCCGCAAACATGGGCGTGACCATGCTGCCTGCGCCGCCCGACGTGCAACCCGACGGTCCGGCCCGGTCGGCCACGGTCGAACTGGTCGATGGCGACCGCTGCCCGCGATTCACCACATTGGTGCTGTCGGGTGTGCATGTGGTCCCGTCGCCGCAGTGGATGGTACGACGGTTGCAGGCGGCGGGCGTGCGCTCGATCAACAACGTCGTCGATGTCAGCAACGCCGTCATGCTGGAATTGAATCAGCCCAACCACGCGTACGACCTGGACACGCTGGGTGGCCACGGTTTCCGCATTCGGTTGGCCGGCGAGGGCGAGGTCATGACCACCCTCGACGGCACGCAGCGAACGATGACTGCCGACGATCTGCTGATCTGCGATGCTCACGACACGCCCATCGGCGTCGGGGGCATCATGGGTGGCCTGGACTCAGAGATCACCGATGCCACCACGGTGGTTGCCCTCGAGATCGCGATGTTCGAACAAACAGCGATGACGCGCACCATGAATCGCCTGGGTGTGCGATCCGAGGCGTCAGGTCGGTTCGAACGCGGCGTCGATCCCTACGGCATCCAACGCGCCCAGGCGCGATTCGTGCAGTTGTTGCGCCTCACTTGCCCCGCACTCGTCGTGCACGATGGTGCCGTCGATGCTCGGCACCTTTCGCTGCCGCCACAGCATCGAACCTCCACCGTACGCGTGTCGCAGGTGAATCGCATTCTCGGCACCTCCTTGACTGCCGACGACATCCAGGAACTCATCGCCCCGATCGGCTACACCCTCCACGCCATCACTGCGATGTCCGCTGGTGTGGACCACTCAGATGAGGTCGTGTCCGTCACGTTGCCGTCGTGGCGACCCGACAGCAACGACGAGATCGATGTGATCGAAGAGATCGCCCGTCACTACGGCTACGAGGCCATCGGTAGGGCGGTCCCGAAGTCGGCCATGCACGGGCGTCTCAGTGTGCTGCAGCACCGACGGCGGGCGCTGCGTCAGGTGCTGCTGGGCGCAGGCCTCGACGAGGCGATCACCGACTCGTTCTTGAACGATCGCGACCTCGTTGCTGCACACCTGCCGCCCGATGCGCTGCGCATCACCAACCCGCTGCAGGCCGACGACAGCGTGCTGCGCCCGTCGATGCGTCCGGGTCTGTTGCGGGCGATTGCCTTCAACGAGTCGCATCGCAGCACGGGCGTCTCGCTGTTCGAGATCGGGCACGTGTACCCGCCCGGCGACCGCTCGACCGAACTGCCCCCCGAGTACGAGGGTCTGGCAGTCGCGCTGGCAGGCCGAGACGCCACAGCGGCGATGGCAATCTGGCGAGAGATCGCTCGAGCGATGGGCTTCGGGGCTCGCGTCGATCAGTCGCAGGTGCCGTCGGGTCTGCACCCCACGCGGTCGGCCACCCTGTCGCTCGGCCGCGACGTGGTGGGCGCAGTCGGCGAGATCCATCCCGACGTGCTCGACGCATTCGAAGTCACCCAGCGAGTGGCCTGGCTGGAACTCGACCTGAGCCGAATGCTGGCGATCGATCCGAAGATCGCCCAGTGGAAGGCAACCAGCCGCTTTCCCAGCACCGATCTCGACCTCGCATTCGTCGTGCCCGACGGAGTGGCCGCCGACAAGATCGACAAGGCCATTCGTCAGGCCGCAGCCGGCCTGCTGGTCGACCTGTCGCTGTTCGATGTCTTTCGCGGGCAGGGCATCCAGCCCGGTTCGCGCAGCCTGGCCTATCGACTGCGCTTGCAGGCATCCGATCGCACCTTGACCGACGCCGAGGTGGCTGCTGTCACCGAGAAGGCGATCGCCGTCACGTCGAAGATGGGCGCCACACTGCGCCGCTGAGGTTTCGGGAACTCCGCCGTTTCGGGTCGCGTGTGCACACTTCCGTCCCACCGGCGAGTCGAGACCGTGCACACGCATGTGTCAGCTGCTGAGGTTCCGGGTTCGGGTCGCAGGTTTCGAGAATCGCGAGACCCGGCGGGACGTTCAGTTCGCGGTGATGTCGTCGGGTGCGTCGGCGATCCACGCCAGACGGCCACCCTGGCGACGAACGACCGAGCGCCACAGCTGATCGGGTCGATCGGTGAAGATGTCGTCGTCGATGGCGTCGAAGACCATCCATGCGCCTTCGTCGACTTCGGCATCCAGCTGACCGGGCCCCCAACCGGCATAGCCGCGAAAGATTCGGACCCGTTCGATCTGCTCGGCGGCTTCGTCGGGAGCGACGGTCAGGTCGACAGTGCCCATCGAACCACTGAGGGCGCCCCAGGTGTCGGGCGACCGCCCGACACCCGACGCCACCGCGATCAGCGAATCGTCGCCCACCGGCCCGCCCACGAACATCCGGCGGGGTGGCGCAAGCAGTAGCTGCCACGCCTCCAACACATCCAAGGTGGCATCGACGTCGTCCAGCGCCGACGAGACGTCGGCGATCGTGGCCTCGGCCCGGCCGCCAGGCGTACCCGTTCGGTTCAGCACCAGACCGACCGCTCCGACCGACGAATGTTCCAACACGTAGACGACGGTACGGTCGAAGTTCGGGTCGCCCAACGGCGGTGTGGCGACCAACAAACGGCCTCGGGTGGTCGATCGTTCGAACACGCCCACCATTCTGCCGCGCCCACGGCTTCGCGCACACGACGCGCGCTGGTTTCGCCAGGATGGCTTCGGTTCGCGCTGAGAGCTGCCGATCCGGTGCACATCTAGACTTCGGGAGTGGCGGGTTCTCGGTCGATTGCCGGGTCCAGGTACCGACCTGGAACAGTTCGACCTGGCGCGATCGGGCTCGACCTCGGTGGCCCGGTTCTGGAAGTCGCCCGTCGTGGCTTCAGCTCGACGTTCTCGAATCGCATGGCTGAGCTGGGCGGTTGGGGCTCCGGAGACAGCTTCACTGCAGGTACCCCGCGGCTGGGTCCGGTGCTGCACCTCGTCGATGATCTCGTCGGCCGATTGCTGGCGTCCGAACCTGCGTCTGCCGACCAGATCGGCGACAGCATCGTCGAGAAGGTGCCGGTCGCGGTCGCCGCTCCCGGATGGCTGGGTTGGTGCGATCGCCATCACATCGGTCAGCTGCTGGATCCGCATCTGCGCTGCCGGCTCGTCTGGGTCTCGTCACCTTCGGCCGCGGTCGTGGCCTCCAGCCTGTCCGGTGACCATCCGCTGGCCTCCGAACTCGTGTTGGCGGTTGATCTCGAGCTTGGTGTCAGCGCTGCGGTGGTCACCATTGACCGTACCGGTGTGCGCGAATTGATGTCGGCCAGTGCTGCGCCCGTCGGGTCGAACCGGTTCGAGTCGATGGCCGCGGTGATGACCGAGATCGCCACCCTCGCTCGCTCGGGCGGGATGATCGGCGCGAACCGCGTTGTCGTGGTCGCCCACGACGCGGGTTCGGCCTCGATGGCCGAGCAGACGCTGCGTGTGGTGGACCCGGCCTGGGCCGAATGTCCAGTGGAGATCGTTCGATCGCGCGCCGAGCTCGCCCGCGCATGCGTGGAACTGATCGAGCTGCCGTCGTTTCAGATCGTCGGTTCCACCCCGAGGGCGATCGGGGTGCTGTTGGACGATGTCGAGGCCGGATGCTCGGGTGTGCACATCGTCCTGCCCCGGAACTCGTCGGCCCCGACGCGTTTGACAGCTTCGTTCGACGTCGGTCCTGACGACGGTGCCGAGGTCTATCTGGATGTGTACGAAGAGCAGCTCGACCCCGGCATCGTCGCCAGAGTCGGCGACGAAGCGAATCACCGTCTGATCATGACCGCCCGCCGCACCATGGAACAGGCGCTTGTCGATGATGTGCCGCAGTCTGACGATGTGTCGCTGTCTGATGAGGTAGAAGTGTCATTCGTCGTCGGACCCGACGGCATGTTGGGACTGGAGGAAGCCGACGCCACTGGTCGCTCGATGTGGAAGTCGGCGTGGGCGGTCAGCCGAATCGTCACGGCGTCGCTGCCACTGGACGCCCGGCGCCGTCGAGCGATGCTCTACTCGGGCGTCACCGAGGGGCAGCCGGGCGTCACCGACGAGAACGAGGTCACCGTTCCCAAACCGCCACCGACCAGACAGGTCCCGCGCGAAATGGCACCTCCGATGGCGCTGTCGGAAGCCCTGGGTCGAGTGGAACGAGTGCTCTCGCGCCAGGTGGGTCGACTGGTTGCGATTCGCTCGGCGATGGCGTTGTTCGGTTCCGGCGATCGAGACGACCTGGAGGTGATCTACGAGCGCGCCGAACGGCTGGAGCGGGCATTGGAGTTGTGCCCGGACGACGATGCCAGCCCCGCAGTGCACGTCGCAGCCGAGGTCGCCCGCCGCGTGCTGGGCACGTCTGCGGGCCGGGTGTTTGCCGGTGGTGATCTTCACGACGTGATCGACGAGATCCAGCGCGTCGTCGAGCACTTGGCCGTGGTGGTGGGCGCAGTGACACCAGCCGAGCGAAATCGGTTGGTGCTGGACGCGCAGCTGCTGGGGCTGGATCACGAGCGGGCGAGGGCAGTGGTGGACGATCTGATCGACGAGGTGGGTGTCGACAGTGATGGTCGCCCGGACGAACTGCACGATGTGACTGCCACAGTGGTCGTGTCTGCCGATGGTTTCCAGCTCGCCGCTGCCGACGCGCGGCTGAACCATGATCAAGCTGGCATTCGGGTGCTCTTGTTCGACCCGTGAGTTCGACAGGTCCGGTCGATCTGATGTCAGGAGTTCAGGCCACGGTGGAGTGCTGCTCGTGCACCCGTATTGCCGGGGCCTCGGCAGCAGCGATCGGCACCACTTGGGCGTGCTTGCGGCGCAACTGACCCACCACTCGACCCAGCAGGTGCTCGGCCGTGTCCATCATGATCTCGAGGTCGCCGGCCACAGTCCAGTTGTCCACGTAGAACAGGTCGAGACGACGGTAAGCGTCGAACGACGGGCTGTCGCGAGCTTCCACCTGCCACAGACCGGTGATGCCCGGCTTGACAAGTTCGCGGCGACGCAACTCTTCGTCGAACTCCAGAACCTCGCTGGGCAGCGCCGGGCGTGGGCCCACGACGCTCATCTGGCCGCGCAACACGTTGATCAGCTGGGGGACTTCGTCCAGGCTGGTCAGTCGCAGAAAACGACCGATGCCGGTGACCCGTGGATCGATATCAAGCTTGAACAGCGGGCCCGAGCGCTCGTTCGCTTCCATCAGTTCAGCCTTGCGTTGCTCGGCGTCGACCACCATCGTGCGGAACTTGTACACGTGGAACAACTTGCCATTGCGACCGACGCGCACTTGCTTGAACAGCACCGGCCCTCGGTCGGTCAGCTTGATCGCCAGCGACGCCGCAACCAACAGGGGGGAGGTGAGCAGCAACGTGACCACCGTGACCGACAGGTCGATGGCCCGCTTGGCGATGAAGTCGATCCGGCGCGGCTTGGAGACCTCCAGGTAGATCATCGGCTCGTGCGCCAAGTGCAATTGACGCAGTCGTTGCACGTCGAACCCCGCGAGGCCGTTCGACACTTGCACATGGATCTGTCGACGCTGTAAGCGCTTCACCAGCGTGGTGATGTCG